>NZ_CP015405.2:4842500-5128746 GCF_001689125.2 Blautia pseudococcoides
GGTGCGCTGACAGAAAAGTTTGGTTGGGGTGGAACAGAATTTGCCTGGTGTCTGTGTGGAATTGCCGGAATGTTCTGCTGCATAATACCTATAAAACGCTGGGGGAATATCAGAAAGAATATTTATACGGAATACTGATAACAGTCCCATTAAAATTATGAGAATTCAGGAATGAAAATTAAGGTGTGCAGATATGTAGTAAAAATCTGCACACCTTTTTATCGGTGTAAGTGAAGAATGAAAAAAGCCACATATGACGGAGATAAATATTATAATTTACACATAAAATTCACAGAAACACAAGACAAAAAGGAAGTTTTTGTTTAAAGTATAAATAAAAGATCAGTTGAGAGAAGCAAAATTTTACTATTAGGAGGAGCAACAAATGTTTTTGACACTGGATAAGTTTGAAAGAAGAGTAAGCGAACTGGGCCGGCGCAGATATTTTGGCCATCAGTGCATCGCGCCGTTCATATCTATGGAGGGAAATCTTCCAAAAGACGAGAGCTATTGCGGACTGCCCGAGAAAATAGAAGGGCCGGAGTTCGGAATCAACAATTCCTTTGTGGGAAGAGACCGTTATCTGTGGATTGAAAAAGGGGTGACACTGCCAAAAGCAAAAGAAGGCTGTGAAGTAGTTGGTTTATTTGACTTTGGTGAGACCGGAGGAGGTTACAACAGCGGATTTGAGTCCATGCTGTATGTGGATGAACATCCATATCAGGGCGTGGATACCAACCACAATGAAGTTATTTTTCATGGGGAGGAGGGAAAAGCGGTACGTCTCACATTCCTTCTCTGGACCGGATTGGAAGGGGGCGGCGCACACCGCACCTTTTTCCATCAGTGTAAACAGGCGGATGTGGCGTATCTGCATAAGACGACAGATGAGCTGTATTATTTCGCAAAAGCCATCACCGGTACACTGCGGCTGATGCCGGAGGACAACGAGCAGTATGTGAGGCTGAAAACCGCTCTGGACCGGGCGTTTCAGTTTATCAACTGGGATGAGGAATATTTCTATGAGACAGTGGAGACAGCCTATGAGGTTCTGATGACTGAGCTTGACCAGATGAAGAAACATACCGATGTGACAGTCAGCGTAGTAGGACATACCCATATTGACGTGGCATGGCTGTGGCGGCTGAAGCACACCAGAGAGAAAGCACAGCGCTCTTTTTCTACCGTGCTCCGCCTGATGGAACTGTATGATGAGTTTATTTTCCTTCAGACCCAGCCTCAGCTTTACAAATATATCAAAGAAGACTGCCCGGAACTGTATGCCAAGATCAAAGAAAAAGTGGCGGAAGGCAAATGGGAACCCGACGGCGGCATGTGGGTGGAAGCTGACTGTAACATTTCCTCCGGTGAAGCACTGGTGCGCCAGTTCCTCCACGGGACCCGTTTTATGGAGAAGGAGTTTGGAAAAAAATGTGAGTATCTGTGGCTGCCTGACGTATTCGGTTACAGCTGGGCGCTGCCTCAGATTCTGAAACAGTGTGAGATAGACACATTTATGACTACCAAGATCAGTTGGAACCAGTTTAACAGCATTCCCGATGACCTGTTCCGATGGAGAGGGATTGACGGAAGCGAGGTGCTGACTTATTTTGTAAATACCCCCAGTGAGGGACAGGACTCAGACACCAGATATGCCACATATAACGGAATGGTGACACCTCATGCAGTGATCGGAAGCTGGAAGAAATTTAAGAACAAGGAACTGAGCAGCGAGACGCTGATCTCCTATGGTTACGGTGACGGAGGCGGCGGTGTTACCAGGGATATGCTGGAACTGAGAAGAGCCATGGACGTGATTCCTGGTCTGCCGAAAATAAAGGCTGTACAGGCGAAAGATTTCTTCCGCAGAATGCATGAAAATGTGGAGAAAACGGATCGCTACGTCCACACCTGGGATGGGGAACTGTATCTGGAATACCACAGAGGAACGTATACATCCCAGGCATATAATAAGAAAACAAACCGCCGTTTGGAAAACAAACTGGCCCGGACAGAATGGCTGTCCTCTCTGTCTTACATCCTGAGCGGAAATTACGCACAGCAGGAGCTGAATAAAAACTGGGAATGTGTGCTGCTTCACCAGTTCCATGATATTATCCCGGGCTCTTCCATCCATGAAGTTTATGAGGATTCCCATGTAAACTATGGCATTGCGGAGGAGAGGGCAGACCGGATAACAGGTGATGCGCTTAAAATTGTTTCAAAACCGGAAGCGCATGTGTACAGCGTATACACCACCAATAGCTTTGGTGGAAAAGAGCTGGTTCTGATTTCGGAAGAAGGGACAGGAAGATTTGCAGATGAAAAGGGACAAAAGCTGGAAGCCCAGAAGACTGCAGGCGGATATGAAGTTCTGGTGGAGGCGGAACCATTTGGGGCAGTTGCCGTGAAGTTTGAGCCTGTTCAAGATGTGCATTATGAAGCTGAAGATACTTCCGGTGACAGCTTTTCATTTGACGGAAATACACTGGAAACTCCAATCTACACCATTTCCTGGAACGAGGACGGACAGTTGACTGAGATTTTCGATAAAGAGGCGGACAGGTCTGTGCTGAAAAAGGGACAGCCCGGAAATGTACTGGAAATCTATGAGGACAAGCCCATTAATTACGATGCCTGGGATATTGATATTTTCTATACCCAGAAAAAAGAAACGGCAAAGCTGGCAGAAGTTGTAGAACTGGTGGAAAAGGGAGCGTTAAAAGCAGTGGTACGCTTTGTATTTAAGTACCACAAGTCCACCATCCGGCAGGATATGACAGTGTATAAAGATTCCCGAAGAATTGATTTTGTCACCCGGGCAGACTGGCAGGAGACCCAGAGACTTCTGAAAACTGCATTTTACACCAATATCCGTTCCACAAAGGCAGTCTATGATATCCAGTTCGGACATGCAGAGCGCCCCACCCACTGGAACACCAGCTGGGACTGGGCAAGATACGAAGTCTGCGGACATAAATGGGCAGACCTTTCAGAAAACGGATATGGTGTCAGCCTGTTGAATGATTGTAAATATGGTTACAGCATCAAGGACAATGCAGTAAAGTTAAGCCTGTTGAAGAGCGCAGTTTATCCGGACACCATGGCAGACAAAGGGGTGCATGAATTTATTTATTCTCTGTATCCCCATATTGGAAATGTGACAGAAGGCGGCACCATCGAAGCTGCCAACCAGCTGAACCTGCCTGCACAGGTTGTTTCCGGTGTATTTACAGACCGGAGAAAGATTGTGGAAGTGTCTTCGGGCTGTGTGCAGATTGATGCAGTGAAGAAAGCGGAGGATGAAAACTGCCTGATCGTGAGGCTGCATGAGTGCAGGGGCGGAAGCAGAAAAGTGACCCTTACTTCCCAGTTTGATGTAAAACGTATCGTGCCCTGTAATTTACTGGAGCATGACAGCGGAGAGGCGGTGGAAGGCTCCAAAGTATCCTTTGAGGTTACACCGTTTATGATCAAGACCTTTAAACTGTATCTGTAAAAGTGGAGAAAAAGGATCGTGAAAAACAATATATCTAACTATGAAAAGATGAAAAACCATATGGCAGGCGTATTTTTGCAGTATGATCAGGAGAGAATGATTCAAAAGTTCGCGCTGGAACATGACAAAAACTATATTTATATTCCGTTTGTCGGGAGAAGATACCGCATTGACCGTTTGAAGGGAACTGTAACTTGGTCAAATGACTTTTTCCAAACAGAAGAAAAGGCAGATTATAATGAAGTCATGACCATATATGATGTGCTTTGTTATTCTAAGGAGAATTGTTATCTCGCTGATGAATGGGTAAATGTAGGAAGTCTCGCTTCTATCCAAGGCGGTACCTTAGCAAAAGGGAATGATTTTTTTCAAAATGCAGGGCAGTATTTTGACGGGAAAACGAATAAACTGGCCCGTGCCTGTGAGATCCTTGGGGGAAGAAAAATAAAAAAAGGAGATGTGGGTTATGAACTTGCGTTGTTTCCTTTTCTTCCCCTGTCCTTGTGTTTCTGGGAATCTGATGAGGACTTTCCCGCCAGTCTGCAGATTCTGACAGATAAGAACATTCTTGATTATATGCATTACGAAACACTGATGTTTGCCATCACACATATACTCAATCGTTTGAAAGATGAATGTGAGGAAGGTTGAATATTTGATCATCCTGGCGCCATAAGATTTTTTATGGACTTCATGGTAGAGTACGGCCATTGAAATATATAGGAAAAGCGGCATAAACGCAGGGTTTATGCCAATTTTCTTTTTTTACCATGGGAACCATATTAATTATCTTGCCCTTCCCGCCATAAATGTCTATAATATTCATCAAAGCCCCCCAAAACACTGCAAAATACGAAGGAAATCAACAAAATGCCCATACAAAAAAAGTTCCATAAAATATCCTGGACAAGACGTATGATCATAGCCCTGATCGTTGCCACCGTCATGCCTGCAGTCATTATTTCCTCGATAATTTTTAATGTGGCGGCAAAAAATCTTGAAAAACAGGCCTACGAACTGACCGATTATAAGATTACCCAGCGTGTCCGTTTTCTTGAACTGGATCTGCGGCAGGTGTTTGATCTGATTTACCAGACAGTAGTAGACCCTGCGGTGGCAGGGGCCATGGACAGCCTCAACCGTGGCAGAGAGCCGGTGGAGAGCAAAACAACCCTGCGTAGTAAATTCATATCCTATGGTCAGATGCTGGAGGCAGTCCAGAGTATGACATACATAGATGATCAGGGAGAAAACTACTATACCTACGAGAAATTCAACAGTGTCTATGACAATAATATGTGGTCTGACAAAGAGCGGCGTCTGGGACTGTGCAGTCAGACAAAAGAATCGGAATCAGCCGTGTTTTTGCCCACAATCCAGGAAGAACTTGCCGGGGGCAGGCAGATTGATCTATTTTATATAGCCATACCTGTTCAGGATTATGTGGCTGACAGTAATGTGGGAGTGCTTGTCATGGGAATCGGCATGGAATTTTTTCAAAATTTGGATACCGGCGATGAGGAAGAGTCCCAGTGGAACGATATGGTGGAGGTTATAGACCCCCAGGGAAGAATCATATACTCCCAGGAGAAAGACAGAATAGGAAAAATCTCGGAAGGTACTGATAAATCAGACAAAAGCCAGTTGATAAAGGAAAATCAGATTGAAAAATCAAACTGGACACTGAGGTCTTATGTAAACCTTAAAGAAATAAAACAAAATCTATACGGTTTCCGGCAGGTGACTATATTGATTGGTATTATTTTTATTGTACCGTTTGTCGCAGTGGTCTGGGCACTGAGCAAATATTTTACAAGGAATCTCAGCATGCTCTCCATGAACCTGAAGAAAATAGGGGAAGGCCAGGTGGGGATGCAGCTTGATGCCACCATAGAAGATGAATTTTATCCCGTCATCCAGCAATTTAACCAGATGTCAAAAAGTATTGAACGTCTGATAAAGCGGCTGAAACGGGAGCGTGCCCAGACAGAGGAGGCGGTGACAAGGCAGAAACAGGCAGAGCTGCGCGCTCTGGAATCCCAGATTAACCCGCATTTTCTCTATAATACCCTGGACAGTATTAATTGGAGGGCTATTGAAAATGAGGAATATGAAATCAGTGAGATGATTTCCTGTCTTGCGGACCTGCTCAGATACAGTATTACGGATATAGACGGGATGGTACAGGTGAGAGAAGAAAAACAATGGCTGAACAAGTATCTTTTTCTGCAGCAGAAACGTTTTTCAGATAAGTTTACCTTTATTATCCGTATACCGGAGGAAGCGGAAGATATTCTGATACATAAAATGCTGCTGCAGCCTATTATCGAAAATTGTGTGGTGCATGGCATTAATGAAATGAAAAAAGATGGAAAGATCACAGTTGAAGCATCCATGGAAGAGGGGAATCGGCTGCGGTTTGTTATTAAGGATAACGGAAAGGGAATAGGGGAGAAGACGCTGGCAAGGCTTAACCGTAAGGACAACAGAGGGGATATCGGCACGGATAATGTACGGGCAAGACTGGAGAGCTATTACGGAGGAGAAGCATTCATACGTTACTATAGTTCAGAGACGTCAGGAACAGTGGTAACCGTGGAAATACCTTATGGAGAGGAAGTATATGCTAAAAGTAGTGATTGTGGAGGATGAATATATGGCCCAGACAGGACTGGGGCATCTGATTGAGAAGATCAATCCGGAATATCATATTGCAGGTTATGCAGATAACGGCTGTGATGGAATGGTCCTGGTTAAAGAGGTGAAACCTGACATCGTTATCACGGATATTAAGATGCCCAGGATGAATGGACTGGAAATGATTGAAAGCCTGAGGAAGATCCATATGGACTGCCTGTTTGTGATCCTGAGCGGTTATGCAGAGTTCTCTTTTGCGCAGCAGGGAATTTCTCTGGGTGTGACGGATTATCTGTTGAAGCCGGTGACTGTGCAGAAGATCAAAGACCTGATGGAGCGGCTGGAGCAAAAACTGAAGCCTGTCCGCCGGGAGGCAAAAAAGGAGGAGGCGGTTTATTCTCTTCTTGTCACAAAGGTGATCGGATATATACATGAACACTATCAGGATAAACTGACACTGGATGATCTGGCGGAGAGGTATAAGGTAACACCTGAATATCTGAGCCGTATGTTTTCCAGGGAGGTTGGCCGTCCTTTTGTCAATTATCTGAAAGAGTACCGGATTGGCAAGGCTAAGGAAATGCTGCAGAAGGGAAACAGAAAAATATATGAGATTGCTTTTGAAGCAGGATATTCGGACGTGAAATATTTTTGCCGGGTATTTAAAGAGGTTACAGGAGTATCCCCGAAAAAATATCTTCAGTATGGTGAAAACGAAGACAAAATAGAATGATTTGAAAATAGATAAAATGACCTGATATGTGTAGTGAAAAACATATATTTGGTCATTTTTTTGTGCAAAAGAATCCACTTTTGTTAAAATCGTATAATTTTGTCTGAAAATGAAAACTGATATAATAAAATCATCTTAAAGAGAGCAGTAAAAATACCGGTATTTGAAAAAGGCAACAAGTTGTAACAAAAACACAGAGTATTGGAGGAAAGAAATGAAAAAAAGATATTTGGCGATGGCACTGACAGGAATGATGACGGCAGGCCTGATGGCTGGCTGTGGAAATTCAGGTGATACGCAGGCGGACACAGCAAAAGCTGCAAAGGATGAAAAAACAGCAGATACAGGGAAAGATTCTGACGGCGGGGGAAAAACGGAGGTTGTACTGTGGCATAGTATGGTATCTCCTGAGGTGGAGCCGTTCCAGGAGATGATAGATAATTTTAATGCACAGAGTGAAAAGGCAACTGTTGTGACAGAATGGGTTGCCAGGGATGAGCAGACAAAACAGCTCACGATCGGCAATATGGCAGGTGAACTGCCGGATATGGTATTTGTGGACAACCCGGAAGTGATCAATTATGGAGAGATGGGGGTATTCCAGGATATCAAGAAACAATTTGACGGATGGGATGAAAACCAGTTCCTGGACAGTATCACAAATTCCTGTGTATATGAAGGCAAAATGTACGGTGTTCCTTATATCGGAAACAACCTTGCCCTGTTTTATGATAAGGATATGCTTGCAGCCGCGGGCGTGGAAGCGCCGACAACCTGGGAGGAGCTGGTGGATGCAGCCAAAAAGACTACAAAAGATGGTGTCTACGGCCTGGGATTTTCAGCGATCAAAAATGCGGAGTGTACATTCCAGTTTATGCCGTTCCTCTGGTCAGCAGAGGGGGACTGGGCGGATATGGGATCGGATGACAGCATAAAGGCCATGACTTATTACTCTGATTTCGTGAAAAACGGATTTGCCAATAAAGAAGTTTTAAACTGGTCACAGGCTGACGTGTGCAAACAATTTGCCTCCGGCAACTGTGCAATGATGGTAAACGGGTCCTGGAACGTGGGGACACTCAGAAATGATGCGCCGGATAAGAACTGGGGAGTTGTACCCATTCCGCAGGACAAAGTACCTGCATCCTGTCTGGGAGGCGAAGCTCTTTGTATCACAAAGAATGCAGATGCTGACGCCTGCTTTGAGTTTATTGAATATCTTTGCGGAAAGGAAATTTCTGCTCCTTACGCAAAGAGTGTAGCAAAATTCTCTCCCCGTTCCGATGTGGATATTGATAAAGAGTTTGCAGATGATCCGGAGATGAAGGTATTTGCTGAACAGATGGAAAATACAAAACCACGCGGGCCCTATCCAAAATGGACAGAGGTGGATAATGTTATCATTGAAGCCTGCCAGAGTGCGCTGACAGAGGCGAAGACGCCGGAGCAGGCATGCAGGGATGCAGCCGCGGCAATTGCGGATATTGAGGAATCATTAAAAAAATAAAATGTTGCATTTGCCGATCACAGGCAACTGACATTACCAGGAGTCTGCCGGGTTTTTCGGTCTTAAGAAATCCCGGCAGACTTTTTGACTCTAAATACCTGAAAAGGAGCGGACATTATGGGCAGTAAATATTCCAGAAACAGCAGGCGGGAAATACGAAACGGATATGCATATATTATGCCGGCGCTGATCTTTATGGTCGCTATGATCGGATTTCCCATTCTGTATAATTTTTATATCAGCTTTTTTGATATGACAGCACAAAGCGTAGGCATAGGCCATGCGGAATTCATCGGTCTTAAGAACTATGAAGCGATTTTCAGTGACCCAACCATGTGGAAGGCTGTTAAAAATACATTTTTCTATACAATTTTTTGTATTGTATTTCAGTTTATGATCGGATTTGCTTTTGCTATGTTTTTCAGTAAAAAATTTAAGGCCGCGAGATATTTAAAGGGCCTTATGGTAATCAGCTATATGCTTCCCATGACAGTGGTAGGACTTATGTTTAAGTTCATGCTGAGCCCCACAAACGGTGTTATCAATGATATTCTTATGAATCTGCATCTTGTGAAAGCACCTGTGGAATGGCTGCTGAATGAAAAAACAGTTATCTGGGGGCTTATCATTGCCAATACCTGGGTGGGAATTCCTTTTAATATGCTGTTATTATCAACCGGTCTTGACAATGTCCCCCAGGATGTCTATGAGAGTGCGTCTATTGACGGTGCAAATTCCGTACAGAGGTTTTTCTATATTACTGTGCCGATGATCAAGCAGTCTATTCTTTCTGTTTTGATATTGGGATTTGTATATACGTTTAAAGTCTTTGATTTGGTCTATGTGACTACAGGAGGAGGGCCGGTGGATGCCTCAGAGGTTCTTTCCACATACTCGTACCGTCTTTCCTTTAAGACTTATTATTTCGGACAGGGGGCGGCTGTGGCAAATGTATTGTTCCTCTGCCTGTTCGTGGTGGCATTGGTATATCTGAAATTGATCGGAAAAGATGAGGTGAGTTGACTATGATGAAGCAGCGGACAAAAAACATGATTGATACCATAATAGCAGTTATAATAGCGGCAATATTTCTCTTTCCCATGTACTGGATCATTATCAGTTCCCTGAAATCCGATACTGAGATTTTTGCGCAGGTACAGACATGGTTTCCAAAGGAGATCCATTGGGAGAATTACATAGACCAGTTTCAGAATAAATCCAATACAGCTAACATTTTTGTTCAGTTTAAGAATAGCTGGATCATAGCCATAGGTTCCATGGTGCTCTCACTTGTCCTGTCTATTCCCGCCGGATATGGGCTGTCAAGATTTAAGATTCCGGGGAAGAAACCGATCCTGATGATTTTTCTGACAACACAGATGCTACCCTGTTCCCTGGTGCTGACGCCACTGTTCCTGATCTATAACAAAGCGGGGCTTTTGAATACATATCTTGCGCCTATCCTGGCTACAGCTACAATATCCATTCCATTTGTGATCATGGTGCTCAGGCCTATTTTCATGGAATGCCCCAAGGAGATAGAGGAGGCGGCAAGAATTGACGGGTGTAATTACTTTACGGCATTTCTCAGAGTTACACTGCCGATATGTAAGAGCGGTATCATAACGGCTGCGGCATTTTCTTTTATTTTTGCATGGAATGATTTGGTGTATTCCATAACCTTTAACAACAAAGGCGATTTGCTTCCCATGACATCCGGGATCTATCAGTTTCTCGATGCATACGGAACAAAATGGAATATGATCATGGCATATGGTGTGATCATTGTGCTGCCAATCGTGGTGTTGTTTGTATGCCTGCAGAAGTATATTGTGGGCGGACTGGTGGGCGGTGCCGTGAAGGGCTGATCGTTCAGGTGATTTTTGGAAAGGAGAGACACATCGGATGAAAGGTATTGTAAAAGGTGAGCAGGAGCGCTTAAGCTGGCGGTATGATGATGAACTGCTGTACATTGAGGCATGGGGCAGGGACAGCCTGCGGGTCAGAAGTACACATTTGGAGAAAATGCCGGAAAAGGACTGGGCTTTGGAACCACAGGGTGAAGTGAAGCCGATCATTAAAATCTCAGAGGATTCTGCCAGTATAACAAATGGTAAAATATGCGCAAGAATCAATACATACGGTTATATTACTTTCTATAATGAGAAGAACGTGGAAATTCTGAAGGAACGCTGGGAAACCAGGGAGGTTCCGGTGGATATGATGGCGACGGAGAATTACGCCCGCGTCCTGAAAGAATGGGGCGGCACCGTACCGAAGGCGGTTATGACTTTTCAGTCAAATAAAAACGAAAAAATTTACGGCATGGGCCAATATCAGATGGAATATCTGGACTTAAAGGGATGTGAGCTTGAACTCTGCCATAAAAATTCTCAGACAAGCATTCCTTTTTACATTTCAAATAAAGGGTATGGCTTTTTATGGAACAATCCGGCAGTGGGAACTGTTAATTTCGCCAAGAACCTGACCCGATGGACAGCAGAGGCATCCTGCGTAATTGATTATTGGATCACAACAGGGGAGACACCAGCCGAAATTTTGGAAAATTATACGGCAGTTTCAGGGCGGCCGGGGGAATTTCCGAAGTGGGCGTCCGGCTTCTGGCAGAGTAAGCTGCGGTATCACAACCAGGATGAGGTACTTGAAACTGCCAGGGAATATAAGAGAAGAGGACTTCCCTTATCTGTGATAGTTATAGATTTTTTTCACTGGAAACATCAGGGAGACTGGTCATTTGACCCGGAATATTTTCCTGATCCCAAAGCTATGGTGGACGAGCTGAAAGAGATGGGCGTTGAACTCATGGTATCTGTATGGCCTACAGTGGAGCCGTACAGTGAGAATTATGCCAGGCTGAAACAATTGGGATTTTTGACCAGGGCGGACCGGGGGGTGAGGACACAGTATCATTGTCTGGGCGCTCAGGTATTTTTTGATCCCACAACACAGGGAGCAAGGGAGTTTTTATATGAAAAGCTGAAAGAGAACTATGGGAAATACGGTATCCGCATTTTCTGGCTGGATGAGGCAGAACCGGAATATCAGCAGTTTGATTATGATATTTACCGTTACCAGGCTGGCTCTGCCAGAGAAATTGGCGGCATATATCCGCTTTGTTACAGTCAGGCCATCTATGACGGAATGAAAAAAGACGGGATTGAAGATCCCATGAATCTTACCCGAAGTGCATGGGCAGGCAGCCAGAAATTCGGGACACTTTTGTGGTCCGGGGATATATATTCCAGTTTCCGTTCCTTCCGTATGCAGATTCAGGCAGGTTTAAATGCCGGTATGGCCGGAATTGCATGGTGGACAAGTGATATCGGCGGTTTCTGGGGCGGAGATCCGGAGAGTGAAGAATTCCGTGAGCTTCTTGTCAGATGGTTCCAGTTTGGCGTGTTCAGTCCGATATGCCGGCTTCACGGTCATCGCCGCCCCTCCGGAACCCTGCCGGAAGTTGTGGACAGCGGGATGTTCGACTTTAATACCTGCGGACCAAATGAGGTATGGAGTTACGGAGAAAAAAATTATGGGATTCTAAAAGAGCTGTTGATGCTGCGGGAGAGAATGCGTCCCTATGTGGAGGAAACAGCAGCCGGGGCCTCCGAAACAGGACTGCCCATGCTCAGAACCCTGTTCTTTAACTATCCGGAAGATGAAAACTGCTGGGAGACTGAAGATGAAATTATGTTGGGAAGGGATCTTCTGGCAGCACCGGTCACGTATCCGGGGATGACTTCCAGAGAGGTATATCTGCCCAAAGGAGACAGATGGATCGATTATTATAATGGGAAAATGTATGAAGGCGGTCAGACATTGATGTACCCTACACCTCTGGAAGTGATACCGTTTTTTATCAGAGAGGGATCCGGGCAGTATGAGAGAATCAGGGGACAGGCAGAGGGAGGCTTATGCGGATGGAAAAATTAGTTTCGCCAAAGCTGTCAGATGTGAAGATAGAGGACAGATTTTGGAGCAGATATATTAAACTGGTGCGGGAGAAGATGCTGCCGTATCAATGGGAAGTATTGAATGACAGGGTAAGCGATGCGGCGAAAAGCCACTGTATTGAGAACTTTAAAATTGCCGCAAAAGAGAGTACAGGAAAGTATTACGGAATGGTATTTCAGGATACGGATGCGGCAAAATGGCTGGAAGCCCTGGCTTACAGCCTGGAAGGAGAAAAGAACAGCGAACTGGAAAAAGAGGCTGATGAAGTTATAGATTTGATCGGAAGGGCGCAGCAGAAGGACGGATATCTGGACACATATTATACCATTCAGGAGCCTTTGGGAAGATGGAGCAATTTAAGGGAAGGACATGAATTATATACTGCCGGGCATATGATCGAAGCTGCAGCGGCATATTATCAGGCTACGGGGAAGGACATTTTTTTGAAAATCGTATGCAGACTGGCAGACTGTATCTGTAATACCTTTGGCCCGGATGAAGGAAAGATCCATGGATGTCCCGGGCATCCTGAGATCGAGCTGGCACTTGTTAAGCTTTACCGTCTGACAAGAGATGAAAAGTATCTGAATATGGCAAAGTATTTCCTGGATATCAGGGGCAGTCAGAGTCCCAGCCACTTTGAGGAAGAACAGAAGATGGACGGGTTCCATCACATTTTTCCTGAGTTTGAGCATCTGGGATATAATAATATACAGGCGCATAAGCCGATACGGAAGCAGAAGAAGGCGGACGGACATGCGGTCAGGGCTTTATATTTGTATTCGGCTATGGCTGATGTGGGATACGAATGCAGAGATGAGAGTTTATTGGATGCCTGCAGAACACTATTTGATCATATTACCGGCGCGCAGATGTTTATCACCGGCAGCGTAGGGGCAGCGGCTGACGGGGAATGTTTTACCTGTGATTATGACCTGCCTAACAATTATAACTATTCGGAGACGTGTGCTTCTGTAGCGCTTGCCATGTTCTCACTGAGAATGTTCCAGGTAGAGGGAGACGGAAAATACATGGATATCGCCGAGAGGGCGCTTTATAATACAGTCCTTGGCGGTATGTCGTTAAACGGGACAGAATTTTTCTACGTGAATCCTCTGGAGGTGGTACCGGAACAGTTAAAAGCAAACAGAACCCTTCATCATGTACTTCCCTCCCGGAGAAAGTGGCTTGGTGTTGCCTGCTGCCCTCCCAATATTGCCCGTACACTTACCGGCCTTGGGAATTATATTTATTCTGAAAATGAGGATACTCTGTTTGTCAATCTTTTTATCGCCGGAAAGTGCTCAGTAAAATTAAAGGAAGGCACCATATCTGTGTCTGTCCAGACAGATTATCCCTATGACGGCAAGGTGAAAATAACAGTGGAAAACCATGAAGGAATTCCGTTTTCCCTTGCAGTACGCGAGCCTGGATGGACAAAAGTGGAGCAGATGATCAGTAAGAGCGGAAAAGAAGTTTCAGTCAGACGGGAGAAGGGATATCTGTACACTGAAAAAACAGTTTGGGAGAGCCAAGCAGAGTTTATTTTTGAAATACCTTTAAAACCTGTCCTGATGTGTGCCCATCCCCGCGTTGCTTCGGATGCAGGGAAGGCGGCAATCGTACGGGGACCTTTGGTGTATTGTCTGGAGGAAGCCGATAACGGAAAAAATCTGGGAGCTGTCGTACTGGATGCCGGCGGCAGTATAGAGCCGGTATTTCAGGAGGATTTACTGGGAGGGACTACCGCTGTTTTAGCGGATGCCTGGCGCGTAAGTGAAAAAGGATGGGAAGGGAAATTATATCAGCCTGTGACGGAACGATTGGAGAAATGCAGGGTTAAAGCGGTGCCGTACTGTATGTGGAATAACAGGGGGGAAGGGGAGATGCGTGTGTGGCTGCGGGTGATGAAAGAATATCAGGACAATACGCAATGATAAGACGCGTATTGAAAGCAGACTGTCATTAAACCGGACTTTGGGGGAATCAGAGGAACCCGTATATACATTTTTTATTTCTGGTACATAATTTTTATAGCAGTGACAAATCCGGCAGCAATGCCGGATTTGTGTTATAAAAAAATATATTTATAGGAAAAGGACATTTAAGAAAGTTGGAAATTTCGCGGATAAAATGTTATACTAACTGATACATGATAATCGTAATTACCATTTAACGTCAAAAAGGATAAGGTGATAAGAAATGTACATCGCAGATTTACACATTCATTCCCGATATTCCCGTGCCACCAGCAGGGACTGCACACCGGAATATCTGGATCTCTGGGCGCGCAGGAAGGGAATCCAGATAGTCGGCACAGGTGACTTCACACATCCTGCCTGGAGGGAGGAACTGCAGGAAAAGCTGGAACCGGCGGAGGATGGGCTGTATGTGCTGAAGGAAGAATATAGAATACAGGATTCTACAGCGGCAGCAGCCATGCAGCCGCGTTTTGTGGTTACAGGCGAGATCAGCTCTATCTATAAGAAAAAGGATAAAGTCCGTAAAGTACACAGCCTGATTCTTCTTCCGGGACTGGAGGATGCGGAGATCATCTCCGGGAAACTGGAAAGCATCGGCAATATCCATTCCGATGGACGTCCAATATTGGGATTAGACTGCAGGGACCTGCTGGAAATCCTGCTGGAGCTGTGTCCGCATGCCGTATATGTGCCGGCCCATATCTGGACACCTCATTTTTCTTTATTTGGGGCGTTTTCCGGTTTCGATACAGTGGAGGAATGCTTTGATGACTTATCGCCATACATCCGGGCCATGGAGACAGGACTTTCCTCAGATCCGCCTATGAACTGGAGGATATCTGCCCTTGATAAATACCAGCTTATTTCAAATTCTGACGCCCATTCCCCTGCAAAGCTGGGCAGGGAGGCCAACCTGCTTAACATCGAACTTACCTATGAAGGATTAAGAAATGCTATTCAGGAGGGAGTCGGTCTGGCAGGAACCATAGAGTTTTTCCCGGAAGAAGGAAAATATCACTTTGACGGGCACAGAAAATGCCATCTCTGTTTAAGCCCTCCGGAGGCAGAGAAATACCAGGGTAAATGCCCTGTCTGCGGAAGGAAACTCACGATTGGAGTGTCTCACAGAGTGGAACAGTTAGCTGACCGCCCGGAAGGATTTCTAAGAGCTGATGCGAAAGCATTTGAAAGCCTTGTACCGCTGCCGGAAGTTATCGGCGCGTCTGTGGGATATTCCGCGGCAAGCAGAAAGGTTGTGAGGCAGTATGAAGAAATGCTCCGGAAACTGGGACCTGAATTTGAGATACTGCGCATAATGCCCCTGGAAGAGATCCGAAGCGTTTCCGGGCATTTGATCACTGAGGGAATCCAGAGGCTGCGGGAAGGAAAAGTGGAGAGAATCCCCGGTTTTGACGGAGAGTATGGCACCATAAAATTATTTGAGCAGACAGAAATAGAAAACCTGGATGGACAGTTGAGCCTTTTTGACAGCATGGAAAGCATTCGGAATACGAATAAAATATCAGGCAATACAGGAACTGTACAGAGAAAAGGACAATCAGATGATGTACGGGAAAACACCCTTCCCACTCTTCCTGCCCCCCAGCCTCTGAATCCCAGGCAGCAGCAGGCCGTCCAGTCCGTAGACCGGGCAGTGGCAGTCATAGCAGGTCCGGGCACCGGGAAGACTAAGACACTCATATCCCGCATCCTCTATCTTCTGGAAACCAGAAAAGTAAAGCCTTCAGAGATAACCGCAGTTACGTTCACGAATAAAGCTGCCGCCGAGATGCAGGAGCGTCTGAGGCAGCGGTTAGGAAAAGGCAGATCAGCCCGTCTGATCCAGGTAGGCACCTTCCACTCCATCTGCCTTGATCTGCTGAAAAAACAAGGTATGCAGTTTACCCTTGCCGACGAGACGGAAACCCTGGATATTGCCGCAGACATAGTCAAGAGCAGGAATCTGGGGATAAAACCCAGACAGTTCCTCCAGAAAGTATCCCGGATCAAAACAAACAGCGATGTGTTCTCAGACCTTTCAGACGGCAGGCGTGAAGAGAAAGCTCCGTCAGAACATACACCGTTTACCGCCCTTGGCATAACAGAATCCGAACACGCCGCATACATAGAATACAGCCAGACATTAAAATCCCTGCATATCCTTGACTTTGACGACCTGCTTACGGAAACCCTGAACCTCATAAAATCTGATCCAACCATTCCGGCACAGAGCTTCCATTACCTACACGTCGACGAATTTCAGGATATCAGCCCAATCCAGTACCGACTGATCATGGAGTGGGCAAAGCGGGGCAGAGAGCTGTTTGTCATCGGCGACCCGGACCAGTCCATTTACGGTTTCCGCGGCTCAGACGATAAATGTTTTGAACATTTAAAAAACCACTTCCCAGACCTTAATATCATCCGCCTGACCGAAAACTACCGTTCCGCACCTCAGGTGATCTCCAGCGCAGTTAAGGTTATATCCAAAAATCCTGGCATGGAGAGAGTTATCCACCCCAACCGGCCGGACAACACGCAGGTCCGCCTTGTCACAGCCGGAAGCGAGATGGGGGAGGCTATATTTACCGCTAAAGAGATCAACCGCCTGATTGGCGGAATTGATATGCTGGATGCACAGGAAAAACAGGAAACACGTACGGAGCATACAATAAGAAGCTTTGCCGATATTGCAGTATTGTACAGAACACACCGCCAGGCTGAACTTCTGGAAAAATGTCTGCGAAGGGAGGGCATTCCATATGTGATTGCCGGGCGCGAGGATTTTCTTGCAGAAAAGACCGTCCGGGGATGCATCTGCTTTTTCCGATGCCTGACAGATCAGGATGACACAGTGAACAGGAATCTTTGCCTGAAATTACTGTGGGACCTGGAACCAAACCAGATAAGCGGCAGTATTTTTGAAACCATGCAGGGGAAGTATATTCCATTCCTAAAGAAAGGAAAACCGCAGAAAGTCCTGGAACAATGGATAGAAGACATGAATCTTACAGATGATATAGCTGTAAACAAGCTTCTTGGAATGACCGTTTTCTATAAATCCATGCAGGAATTCATGGATGCCGTCTGCCTTGGTGTGGAAAGTGATCTGAAACGCTGCGGCGGCAGGAAATATACAGCCGACTGCGTCACACTCATGACACTCCACGGCTCAAAAGGCCTGGAATTCCCAGTGACGATTATCTATGGCGTCAGAAAAGGCGTGATACCTTATGAGAGGGACTCTCATCAAAAGAAAGAAGACAGCGCAGGTATCCGGGAGAATTTCATCACTGACATTGAGGAAGAACGCCGGCTCTTTTACGTGGGAATGACCAGAGCCAAAGAGGAATTGATACTCACCACCTCCCGGGAAACCTCTGCCTTTCTGGAGGATCTGCCGGAGGAATCCCTGCGGAGAGAAATTGCTGATAAAAGAAAGCAAAACGACGGGGGAGAGCAGTTAAGCCTTTTCGACTTCCTGTAAATGAAGCAGACTGAGAGGAAAAAAGAATGACACAAAAGAATATAAAACATCTGACACTTCTGCATTCCAATGACATGCACGGTGATTTCCTTGCAGAGGAAATTGATAATGAACTGGTGGGAGGCGTCTCTCTTTTATCAGGTTATGTCAACCAAGTGAGAAGAGACATTCCCAATACCTTATACATGATCGCAGGAGATATGTTCAGGGGTTCTCTCATAGATACTGAATTCAAGGGAATCTCCACAATAGAAATCATGAATGTCCTGGGACCTGATATTGTCTCCCTGGGAAATCACGAACTGGATTACGGCATTGCGCATCTGTTGTTTTTGGAGCGCTGCTGTAAATTCCCCATCGTAAATGCAAATATCTACATCAGGCCAACAGGTATGCGTTTGTTCCGGTCCCACAAAATCCTTCAAGTGGATGGTATGAAAATCCTTGTTATGGGCCTTTTGACGGAAGACATTATGAGTAAGGCAAAATCAGACATGCTCCTTGGAACCTTTGTGGATTTGACCGATGCAGCCAGGGAAGTGGGCATTATCTGCAACAGTTATAAAAACGTGGATATTGATTTTACCATACTCCTCACACACATTGGATTTGCGGAAGATTTAAAGCTTGCCGAACAGCTTGACCCCAGATGGGGTGTGGATGTTATCATCGGCGGTCACAGCCACACCTATCTGGACGCGCCCGCAGAGGTGAATAACATCCTTATTGTACAGGCCGGGATCGGAACTGACCAGATCGGACGTTTTGAGATAGAGGTAAACACGGATACCAATTCCGTTGAGAGCTACACATGGGAAACGGTTCCTATTGATGACGCGCACTGTGAAAGAAATGAGGAACTGGAACACCTGATCTATGACTTTAAAAAAGTAACGGATGAAAAATACGGAGCGGTCCTGGCCAGCATGGTGCGAAAAGCCACCCATCCCAGCCGCTATCAATCCACAAGCGCAGGGAATCTGTTCTGTGATGCGCTGAAAAAACAGTTTGGACTGGATATCGTCATGCTTGGTTCCGGAAGCCTCAGGGCGGAGGAAATAGGACCCATTATCACGGTGGGGGATTTGCTGAATATGTATCCCTATGATGAGACACTGGTCCGTATTGAATTGACAGGAAAAGAACTGAAGAGAGGAATTCTCCATGCCATGAAGAAAAGCTTCCGTGCTAAGGACAACGATTCCGAATATTATCAGTTCAGCAAAGGCATCCATATTGTATATTCCACAGGCAGCCAGGTATTGACAGAAGCACGGTTTAACGGAAAAGAAATACAGGATGATGCCGTATTTGCCGTGGGCCTGGAACTGTTCCACTACAATAATATAGACAGTTTCCTGGGGCTTGACCGGGAGGCCATGGAGGGGCGGAAGCAGGCGAAGACTGTGACGGGAAATATCCGAACTGCTATTGAGGAATATTTTAGAGAACATAATGCTCTGCGGCCTGTTTATGAAAAAAGAACAGAAACAACAGATTAAGAAAGGAAAAATATAAAATGCAGGAATCTAAATCAAATATATCCATAAGAAATGCACAGCCGGGGGAAGGTGAATATCTGGCCTCCATTGAGGCGGCCTGTTTCCCGGCAGCGGAAGCAGCCAGCGTGGAGGCCATAAAAGAGCGTCTGGCTGCATTTCCTGAAAAGTTTTTTGCTGCGGAAACAGAAGGAAAATTAGTGGGATTTGTCAATGGAGGCGTGACAGATGAACCATATCTGCCTGACGAGATGTATCACAATGTTGGTTTACATAATCCAAATGGCAGCTATCAGACCGTATTCGGCCTCAATGTTCTGCCCCGGTACAGAAGACAGGGCATCGCTGAGAAACTTATGAATGCATTGATACAGTCCGCAAAACAAGAGGGGAAAAAAGGAGTCATTTTGACCTGTAAGGACCACATGATCCATTACTATGAAAAATTTGGCTTTGTCTGCCACGGCAGAGCGGATTCCTGTCACGGAAATGCAGTCTGGAACCATATGCAGCTGATTTTTTAAAGCATCTCTGCAGATATCCGGGTAATCCATGGGAAAGTATCATACACGCTCAAACCCATGCAGGACGGCTCTTTCACTATTTTACTCCTCATGTGGAAAAAAGCAACAATAAAAGCGATTGACAAACATACCGATGGTATGTTAATTTGAATATAATCCAAAGAACTATGGAGGTACAATATGGCACGGAATAAATATCCGGAGGAGACAGTGAATCTGATTCTGGAAACTGCAGGCAGACTTTTTGTGGAAAAGGGGTATGAGCGGACTTCTATCCAGGATATCGTGGATCATCTGGGAGGACTCAGCAAAGGCGCTATTTATCACCACTTTAAGTCAAAAGAGGAAATCCTCTCTGCTGTGACAGACCGCATGACGGAAGGGTCGGAAGTTCTGCTGCGCCGGATAAGAGACGATAAGACGCTTACAGGAAAAGAAAAACTAAAAAAATTGTTTTTTGAATCCCTCAACCGTCCGGAGCAGAAAGATATGTTTCGTTCCGCCCCCCGACTTGGAGATAATCCGCAGCTATTGTCCATGGTAATGCGGGAAACCATTGATATCACGGCTCCCCAATATCTGACCCCCATCATGGAAGAGGGGATAAAGGACGGCAGCATCCATACAAAATATCCGGCAGAGTTAGGGGAAGTATTGCTTCTGCTTGGGAATGTATGGATCAATCCAATGACTATGGATTCCACCCCTGAGGAGACACTCAGGAAATGCCTCTGTTTTAAGGAGATTTTGGAGGCCCTTGGTCTTGACATTGTGGATGAGAAAACTATCAACAGACTGCAGGAACTGACAGAGATTTATAATGAATATAAATAATATAAGGCTGCCCGGCAGCATTGTCTGAACCGGCAGCTTATTTTTTATCATTATACATACCTACGGTCGGTATTAAAAGGAGAGAAACGATGGATGCAGTAATAGAAATAAGGGAAGTGTCTAAGAGTTTTCAGGGACAGAGTGTGCTGGAACGCTGCTCCCTGAATCTGAAGAAGGGTGAAATTTACGGCCTGTTGGGAATCAACGGAGCCGGAAAGACCACACTGATGAAAATAACCGGCGGTTTTCAGCAGCCGGACGAGGGAGAAGTGCGGATAGAAGGCAGAGACAGCTGGGAGTACAGAGAGAAGATCCAGAGCAGGATAGGCACTCTGATCGAGACGCCCATATTTTACGATCACTTGTCAGCCAGGGAGAATCTGGAGATCCATATGGCATACATGGGTCAGGAAAGTGATATTAACGGTGCCCTGGAGCAGGTAGGGCTGGTGCGGACAGGAAAAAAGCCGGTCTCCAGATTTTCCATGGGCATGAAGCAGCGGCTGGGGATTGCAAGGGCAATGCTCCATAGCCCGGATTGTCTGCTGCTGGACGAACCGGTCAATGGCCTTGACCCTGTGGGAATACAGGAAGTGAGAGATATTCTGCTGGCTTTGGCAAAGAAAGGTACAGCGATGCTGGTCTCCAGTCATATTCTGAGCGAAATGGAGCAGCTTGCCCACAGAGTGGGCATCCTGGCACAGGGAAAAATTGTGGAGGAGTTCTCCCCGTCTTTGATGAGAAAACAATACGGAGAAAATTTTGAAAATTACGTCATTGACATTATGAAGAGGAAACAGATATGAAGCTGATAAAGCTGGAATTAAGAAGAACGGACTTTAAGGGCTATCTGCTGGCAGCAGTGGGGATCGCTGTGTTTTGTCTGATCATGACCTTTGCCTTTCCGCTGCTTCCCAAACTGGAGGAGGGAAGTGTGACCAAAGACGATGCGCTGCTGTTTGCCACCTGGAAAGGGGTGCTGCTGCCCGTTTCCGGACTGATCATGTCCTGTTTTGCGGTCCTGGGCGGCGCTATGGCAGCCAGGCTGGTGGTGACAGAATATACAGGGAAAAATGCGCTTCTGCTCTTCTCTTACCCTGTGAAAAGAAAATCGGTCCTGAAGGCAAAATGTACCCTGCTGTGGGGCTTTATATTTACAGCTACGTTACTCTGTGAGACACTGTGCTTTCTTGTGGTGGGTATGGCGGCCAATCTGTTTCATTTCATGCCCGAAACCTTTGGCATAACGGAGATAGGGAGGGTGCTGGCAGCAGGTGTGGTACTGGGCGTGATGGCAGCCTCTATAGGACAGATTTCCATGCGTATTGGTTTTTGGAAAAAATCACTGGTGGCTTCTGTGGTAACTTCCGTTATCCTCATATGCCCGGTGACAAACCTTTTCATGCTGGGAGCGGACAGGGGGCTTTGGATCATGATTGGGATCATGACGGTTACCCTGGCCGCAGGTCTGGGATGTTATGTGGGACTTACAAACAAAATAGAGAATATGGAGGTATAAATATATGAAGAAAAACGGTTTTTCAAGAGATTTTATGCTGGTAGTTATGGGACAGATCATCTCTCTGTTTGGGAATGCGGTGGTCAGGTTTGCCCTTCCTCTGCATCTGCTTAACATTTCCCAGTCTCCTACCCTGTATGGGATGGTGTCAGCGCTGGCATTTTTGCCGCTGCTTATCATGTCACCCCTTGGAGGTGTGATCGCGGACCGGGTGAATAAAAGAAACATCATGGTAGTGCTGGATTTTTCCACTGCCGGAATTATCCTGCTGTTTCTTCTGTTGTCAGGACAGGTGAACCTTGTGGCGCTGATCCTTGCGGCACTGATCCTGCTTTATAGTATTTCCGGTCTTTATCAGCCGTCTGTGCAGGCCAGTATGCCGTTTTTGGTGCCTGAGGAGAAACTGGTGCAGGCCAATGCCGTTATCAACACAGTATCTTCCCTGGCCGGACTTTTAGGACCTGTGCTGGGCGGCATCTTTTACAGTATGAAGGGGATCCATGTGGTGCTTGCCATCAGTATGGTGTGTTTCTTCCTCTCGGCTGTGATGGAAATCTTTATCAGAATTCCATTTACGAAAAGAGAGACCAATATGGGAGCTTTCCGCATTATTTTCGGAGACTTAAAGGAGAGCGTACATTTTATTGCAAAGAGCCAGAAGGTGATTGGCAAAGCCACTGTTATTATAGCGTTTGTGAATTTATTCATATCCTCCCTGCTGATCATCGGGCTTCCGGTCCTCTGTACCCAGGTACTTGAATTCCAAAAGGCTGATCCGAACCAGATGTACGGATATCTGTCAGGAATCATGGCTTTCGGCGGAATTGCAGGTGGAATTGCCGCAGGAATTCTGGGAGGTAAGATCAAGATTGGAGATACCTGGAAGCTGATCGTGGCTGTGGCCCTGCTCATGTTCCCCATGGGCGGAATTCTGTATTCATCGGTTCCTGATATGGGAAAATATTTGGTACTGGCCGCGGGAGCATTTTTGATCATGCTGTGTGCAACTTTATTTACGGTACAGACAATGTCTTTTGTGCAGATGAAAACGCCGGGACATTTGATCGGAAAAGTGATCTCCTGGGTTATGGCCATCGCCACCTGTTCCCAGCCTCTGGGGCAGGCTGTGTACGGTGTTGTGTTTGAGCAGGCCAGAGGTCTGGAATGGGCAATCTTTATGACAGCAGGCATTGCCAGTATTTTCGTGGGTCTGTATCTGAGAAAAATATGGATCTCGGAGGGGATACTGGACAGCGGAACAGAGGCCGTGTCCGGTGCATATAAATAAAGAAAAAAGTAGATTTCGTTTATGTTCTATGTAAGATCTAACGACGGCACCAGGATCGCTGTCTATGAGTTCAACAAGGAGTGCTCCAAGACCGTGTTTCTGGTCCACGGGTGGCCGCTCTCACATGAGATTTATGAGTACCAGATCGAACTGCTGACAAAATGCGGATACCATGTGGTGGCGATTGACCTGAGAGGTTTTGGTGAATCCGATGCGCCGGCCTGCGGTTATGGATATGACCAGATGGCAGCAGATATTTATCATGTGGTGAAATCCATGGGATTGAAAAAATTCATTCTCACAGGTTTTTCCATGGGAGGAGCCATTGTGCTGCGTTATATGCGGCTGTTTTGCGGCTACGGGGTGGATAAGCTGATTCTTCTTGCCGCCGCTGCCCCATCCTGGACACAGCGGAAAGGCTATCCATACGGACTTACCAGAAAATATGTGGATGGCCTGATTTCCCTGGCTGAGACGGACAGACCGCAGTTGGCTTATAACTTCAGCCATGAGCAGCTTTTTGCCACACCCCACCGGGAGCCGGTAAAACAGTGGTTCCAGGATATATCCCTCTCCGCTACCGGCATTGCTACAGTCAGAACAGCGATCTCGCTCAGGGACGAGGACGGGCGCAGTGACCTGGCCTGTGTTCATGTTCCCACATGGATCATCCACGGAGGGAAAGACGTGGTAGTGTCCAATGACCTGGCCCGTATCCAGAAGGAGGGAATTCCCTGTTCCCAGCTTGTGACCTTGGAGAACAGCGGGCATGGAATCATGTATGATGAGCTGGCCCTCTTTAATAAAATATTTCTCCGGGCAGTCAGAACAAACCCGCAGGCCCGTTGAAAACAGAGTTACTGTTGACTCCGTGCCCAGCAACACGCTTCGCGATGCACAGATATGGAGCATTCTGCTCCATATGGCGCTGGCTGCCTCGGGCTTTTCATGCCTTCGGCCTGAAAACACCTGGCGGGACAGTGGCGCGTGAACAGTAATAAAACAGATGCAGAGTATTTGCCGCATGTCAGAAATGGCATGCGGTTTGTGCGTTTCTATGCTATAATATCTAAAAAGCGTGAGGCCGCTGGCGATCAGCGGCGTACAGGGTGGGAAAGGGGAAATTTTCTGCAGAAAATTTTTACCAGGTATATCAGCTACGTTGTCGCCGTAGCGCTTCTGGCTATTTTAGCGCTGAATTGGGGGGCTGCAGGGGCGAAATGCCAGAAAACAGATGGTACAGGGTCCCGGTGGATGCGGGGAGTGTTCTCTTTGCCATAGATAAAGAGAGAGGGGAGGTGCTGGCCCACTGGGACCAGGATATGGCAGGCAGCGGCATGGAGGATCTGGGGCTTACCCCGGAGGTTTAAGGCGGCTGATTATGCGCTTTACGATGCGAAGAACAGCGGAAAGGGAATCATGAAACAGTATTCCCTGAATTGAGGCATACCATAAAAAACATAAGGAGACAGATGATATGGATAACAATACAACCGTGACAGACTTAAAAATGAGGGTATTTGATTTTTGCGAAGAGAGGCACTGGAATAAATCCCATAATCCTAAGGATTTGTCCATCGGCATTTCCACAGAGGCCAATGAACTGATGGATTTGTTCCGGTTTAAATCCAATGACCAGATGAAGGAAATGATGAAAGATGAGAAAAAGAGAGAACGCATTGGGGAGGAGCTGGCAGATACGCTGATTTTTTCACTGCGCTTTGCCGAGATGTATTCTTTTGATATTGATGAGATCATCCGCGATAAGATGATAAAAAATGCGGTGAAGTATCCGAAGCCCGGAAAATAACGGCGGGAAGGAGTTTTTATGGAAATCAGATGTATTGCTCTTGACCTTGACAGGACAACACTGGACGGGGATGGATATCTGCCGGAGGAAAACAGGCTGGTGCTGGAGGGGATCATGGAAAAGGGCGTGCAGGTGGTGGCAGCCAGCGGAAGAGCCCTCTCCACTTTCCCTGAAGCCATCAGAAAAATGAAGGGGATCCGGTACGCCATCACATCAAACGGAGCGGCTGTATATGATCTTTCCGCAGGAAAGTGTCTGAAACAGTATAAGATGACAGAGGACTCCGTGCATCGGATCCTAAATCTGACAAAAAACTTTCCTGTGACCTTTGAGGCCTTTGTGGATGGGGAGGCATATGCGCCCAGGGCGTATGTGGAGGATCCCATACAGTTTGGTGCCGATGTCAGGGCAGTCCCCTATATCCGGGGAACCAGAAAACCGGTGGAGGATATTTGGGACTTTATCTGCGCCCATGGGTCTGTACTGGATGGCATGGATGTGATCATAAGTGATCCGGAACTGAAGTCCAGGCTGTGGCAGATGCTGGATGGGGAGGCAGAGGATGTGTATATCACGTCATCCGTCCCGCAGCTCCTGGAGATTTCCTATAAAGATGCAGGAAAGCACACGGGAGCTGCCTTTTTGCTGGATCACCTTGGACTGCGGCAGGAAGAACTTGCGGCTTTCGGGGATGGGGATAACGATGCCGAGCTCCTGGCATTTGCGGGAATTGGAATTGCAGTGGAGAACGCATCCCCAAAATGTAAAGAGGCCGCGGATCATATTACCCTGTCCAATGAAGCCTGCGGCGTTGCATATGGCATCAGAAATATACTTAAACTATAAGAGAGGCATAAGGTATGATTCAGAATTGGAAACATAAGTTAAAATATATCTGCGGCGTTCTGGTGCTGCTGCTCTGCTTTCTGACGGGATGTACCAGCACCACAGACAGTATGACAGGCGGGACGGACAAAGACACCCAGCAGGCAGCCGCTTCCCTTGAAGAATCGGGAAGCTATACCTCAAAAGAGGATGTGGCTGCTTACATTCACCAATTTGGACAACTTCCGGATAACTTTATCACGAAAAAGGAAGCAAAGAAGGCCGGATGGGTCAGCAGCAAAGGAAATCTGGCTGAGGCAGCACCGGGTAAGAGTATCGGGGGAGACCGGTTCGGCAACTATGAGGGAAACCTGCCGGAAAAAGAGGGACGGCAGTATTATGAATGCGATATTGACAGCGACGGAAGTTACCGGGGAGCAAAAAGGATCGTCTATTCAGATGACGGCCTCGTGTACTATACAGAGGACCACTACGAGACCTTTGAGCTTTTATACGGGGAGGAGAATCTATGAAGGTAGTCCTGGACGCATTATGTATGGACGAGAAGGAGAAAGCGCACAGATATCTGAAGGAAAAATTAGAACTTCCGGATTACTGCGGGGGTAATCTGGATGCATTGTATGACTGCCTTACAGATAAGGAAGAGATGGAGATAGAGGTGGAGAACCGGGAGCTGGCACAGGATTATTTTCTGCGGATATGGCGGGTCCTGCTGGATGCCTCCGGGGAGAATGAGGGTCTTCAAGTGATTGGCTAATAAAAACACAGGAGATAGAAAATGGGTAAAGTGCAGAAAGACAATGGAAAATCATCAAAGAAACGAATATGGCTTCTTCTGGCGGTCATAGCCGTGGCAGCGGCGGCAGCAGTCATATTTTTTATGAAGAGCCGAACAGAGAACGCGGTGTTTTCCGTTGACGGGCAGCCGGTTTACAAGGAAGAGGCAGCTTGTGTTGCCAGCAAGATCAAATTGCATCAGAGGGAAAAGATAGCGGCTAAGGCAGGAATTGATATATCGGATTTCACCTGGGAAACAGAGGCGGAAGGAAAGACCGCATATGAACACCTGGCTGACGCAGTGGTAGATGAGTTAAAACAAATGAAAACCATGCAGAAGGAGGCTATGGACAACGGCCTTGCTGATGCAATTGACTATCCTTCCCTGATGGAGGCCATGGAAAAAGAGAATAAGGATAGAGAGAAGAAAAAGGGAAATAACGAGACCGTGTTTGGAATGACCCGGTATACAGCAGACCAGTTCTATGATTATTTCAATGAAAATCTCTCCCTACAGAATAAAAGAGAACTGATAAAGAAAGAAGTGCTCACTGCATCGGATAAGGAGGCAAGGGCAGCTTACGATGCAGACCCGGACTATTTCAACAATGAGGAGTATGAAACAGTGGAGACATATGCCAAAAACCTTGTTCTGGATCGTAAGTATGAGGAACATTTACATGAGATGGCAGAGGCTGCCAAAGTGGAAATACCCAGTGAGAAGGCATTGGTACAGGCTGTCAAGGATGCTTTGGAAGGGAAATAAAAACACGAATACATATATTAGGAAAAAAGACATTCACATACCCAATAAAAAAGGTATACAGGATGTCTTTTTTTGTTGCAGAATCAATAAAAAAAGGTGAGTGACTGCTGAAAGATTTGCTTAATCATATAAATTTTTTGCATGATTGTATCTTTTGGGATTATAAATGGTCGAAAATGACGAAAAACAGGTAGAATTCGTAAAAATTTATGTTTATATGTGGACTATAATAGAAGACACGGCAATGCAACACCTGTCAAAATGACGGAAGCTGATCAGCGCAGCGTGTTGAAGCTCATTGCGTAAATATTCTTTTGGAAGGAGAGCAATGTATGAAATCATGGAAGCGATGGAACAGGGCGTTTGGTGCTACTCTGGCTACAGCTCTTGTCTGCACTTCAGTTAATTTCCCGGTCTATATACAAGCGGCCGTAGAAGACCAGGGAAGCATATCTGAGGCAGCTACAGAGACAATTCCTGAAATCACGGGAACCGTTTACCACGTGGACAGTGCAGGGGGCAGTGATGAAAGCGGTGACGGGTCGGAGGCAAATCCATTTAAAACTCTGGCTAAGGTAAACACAATTGAACTGCAGCCCGGAGACGGCATCAGCCTGAAAAAGGGCAGCATTTTTGACAACCAGCAGCTTGCACCGAAAGGAACAGGAACCGAGGAGAAGCCTATCGTGATCAACACATATGGCGAGGGAAGCATGCCTGTTATCAATGCAGGAGGATTCAGAAGGACCGGCGGCACCAATGGGGACGGTACACCTGAATATGCAGGCTACAAAGAGGCGGTCCTGATCCAGAATATGGAGTATACATATGTAACAGGACTGGAAGTCACAAATGATGACGCATTCAATGAGACAAGCGATGCAGGAGATCCAAACAACCTGAATTCCGGAAGCGACGATGTAATTCCCAGACGTCTGGGTATTCACGTTACCATTGATGAGCGGGAAACTGTAAACAAAACATTAGACGGCGGCAGAGAGTACAACACTGTCGTTATTGACGGCTGTTATGTACATGATGTAGACGGAAATGAAAACCGCGGTGTAAACAAAGTTGACGGCGGTATTGGTATTGAGGTTATCTTCAGCTCAGAAGCAGGAGTCTTTCCTTACTTCAACGGCGTAACCATCCAAAACAACAGAATTGACCAGTGTGACCGTACAGGGATCAAGGCTATCCGCCTTTCCGACCTGGATCAGTTCAGAAACAATGACCCGGATAAAGCCGGATATGACCCCAATAATGACGCGGATAACAACTCAGCCAATGACGGTGTACGTCATGACAATATCCGCTATAAAGACCAGGCACAGAGAGGTCTTCACATTGTCGGAAACTATCTGAGTGATATCGGCGGTGACGGTATTCTGGTCTGTGAATCACAGGGCGCAGTAGTTGAGCACAACGTGGTAAACGGACAGGCTATGCGCGCAAAAGGAGCCAATGCAGGTATCTGGGCATGGAACTCCTTTGACACCTTATTCCGTTATAATGAGAGCTTTGACGGCCCGGCCTACAACCAGGACGGCTGCTCTTACGACAGTGATTACTGGTGTGCGGGCAGCATTTTTGAGTACAATTACAGCCATGATACGCCTATGGGCTTTATGCTTATGATGGGTAATAACAATACAGATGTTATCCGTTATAATGTGAGCCAGAATGACGGCCTTGCATGGCGTCACGGAGCAGGAAATACCAATTCGGAAAGTTACATTTACAATAATGTATTCTATTACGATGGCGCAAACTGGGTATTCAATCACAGCAACGGCGGCGGTTCCGCTATGGGAAGTGCTTACAACTGGCATATGTACAACAACATTTACTATAACTACAATGAAGAAGTGGCCAGTAAATGGGGCAGTGCGGAGACAACGGCGGAAAGCTGGAACAACTCTTATCTGCAGCAGGCAGGAAACCTGGTATATGAAGCCAGCGGCATTCATGATCCCGGTGAAATCCCTAATGCGATCCAGGCAGATCCGCTCTTTGAAAATGCGGGCGGCGGCCAGAGCGCTGCGATCAGCGATGACGGTATGACAGCTACATCCAATTGGGAATCCCTGAAAGCCTACGCGCTGAAGGAAGGTTCACCTGCTATCGGCAATGGTGTGTATGTCAATGTAGTTCCGGCAACCAGCCCGGAAAACAAAGGACTCTGGGATTACACTTCAGACAGAAATGCAAAGACCGACTTCTTTGGAAATGCCCTCTATGACGGCGCACCTGATATCGGTATTATGGAAATGACAGGCGTTCAGGGTGCAGACTTCGCACTTGAGAGCAATGCGGGATATAAAGTATATGATCCGGAATGCGGAGCATATCTTACAAGCGGGGAAAATGGCCTGGAAGTCAACGCTTCAGGCAGCCAGTTTGTCATGGAGAATGCAGGCGGCGGCTATAAAGTTAAAATCTGGGATACAGAGAGTAATGCGTACTTATACTTAAATACGGATGGTGACAGTGCAGTTCTGTCTGAAAAAGATTCCACTGTCTGGACAGCGGTTGACAGGAAGAACGGCCTTCATCAGTTGAGATCCGGGGATAACTTCCTTGTCTGCAACGATGACGGAACACTTTCTCTGGGCACAGCAGGTACAGACTGGCAGTTTGTCCTTCAGGAGCATTCCAAGTCCTATAATGTAGGCGGAGATGCCATTGACGGATTCAGCGCTGACCGGGCTTACGACGCAAATAAAAAATTATCCGGTTATGTTGAGGAGTATACCAAACTGACCGGCAGCGGCAGCGGTGTATATGCTACAGGCGTTACTGCTGACACAATTGAATACAAGGTTTACGCATCAGATGCTTCCCACAACCTGAAACTCTATGTTTCTGAGATGGAAGATACAGCCGGACGTACTTTTGACGTTCTGGTAAACGGTGAGGTAGTGAAAGAGAGATACACCTTGTCCGGTGACACAGATGTTATTGAAATCGGTTCTGTGTATCCTGCAGGCGGTGTTATCACTGTGAAACTTCAGAGTGCATACAGTGAAGAAGCCGGAACAATGACTGATCCAATCCTGAATGGTATCGCAGCAGATATGGCTGTTATGTCAGAAGTGAATATGAGACTGGATGCAGGTAATTCCGATACATCCAATATGGGCAACCATGACGGACTGTTTGAGGATGCAGAATTTGAAGCCACAGGAAGCGGCTGGTACGCAAATGGTTCCACCTCAACAGAGGAGATCAACAGCAAGCTTGCCGGTGGGAAACCTGTACCGGATGCCGGGCTTGGAACTGCACTGAAGAGTGGACGTGCAGGTGAAGACTTTGGATACAAATTCAAAGTGTCACCTGGAATTTACAGAGTAAAACTGTATTTTAATGATACAAGCGCAGATGAGTTTACACCTGGAACATTTGATGTGAGTGTCAACGGTTCTGTAGTGGAAGAAGGATTTACCATTCCGGAGCAGAATAAAGCATACGATATCACGGTTACAGCGGAGGCACAGGACGGTCTGATTGATATCGGACTGAAAGCAGCCGAGGGAAAAGCCATTGTCAATGCAGTTATCGTTGAGCCTTATCAGGAGATCACAGGCGAGAACCTGGCACTGAACAAAGCGGCAGACGCAAGCGGCCAGGAAGAAGACTCCATGGCAGCAAAATACGCAGTTGACGGCAGCCAGTCCACACGTTACAGCAGCGGACAGGGCAGCAGCCAGTGGATCAGCGTTGATCTGGAAAAGAAATATATGGTAGATACCGTTGCGGTTGACTGGACACCAGGCGCTTATGCCACAGATTATGAGGTGCAGGTCTCTGCAGACGGAGAGACCTGGAATACGGTCAAGACAGTAAACAGCGCTTATCCGGGACTGAATCTGGTGAAATTTGATCCGGCAGAAGCACAGTATGTAGCGCTTGTCTCCATCAGCAATGCCAATGAATGGGGAATGTCCATGACAGAGCTGGGTGTTTACGGTGAGGAGATCACGGGAAGCCCGGCAGCAACAGTAAATACAGAGGACAAAGGAAACCATAACTATCAGGTAAACGTAGGCCTGGAGAATATTTTCAACAAGTACAGAAATGCAGTTGTGGAATATACATATGATCCGGCTCAGATCACCTTAAATACAGACAGTGCCGCAGTAAATGAAGAGGCACTTCTGAAAACAGTAGACCCAACAGTAACAGATAATGAGGACGGAACCAAGACGGTTCGTTTCTCTTATGGAATCAAGAAACAGGATGCATTCAAGAAGGCTGCGGAACTGATGAATGTAACCTTTACGGCAGAAGAGGGAGCAACAAGGAAACCGGTAACTGTTAATGTATCCTTCAGCAATGCGGAAGGCCATGTGACAGCACTGGAAAAAGTGCTCACATATGTACCGAATAACTTTACATATGAAGATTTAAGCGCTTTGATCCAGGATGCAGAAGCGCAGATGAATGCAGCAGTAGTGGGACCGAAACCGGGTGAATATACCCAGGAAGCAGTCGATACATTCAAAGAAGCTATTGAGGAAGCGAAAGCAGTTCCGGAAGGAAAGGAAGCTTCTGAGTATGAAGCTGCATATGTGAAGCTGGAAGCAGCTATGAAGGCATTTACCGAAGTGGTCAACGTTGCAGAATATGATACTTACTATCAGGACTTTGCGGCAGCAGATGAGGCAAACTTTGAATATGCGAATGCTTCCGGACAGCTTACGGATGAAGGTATGTTATTATCTATCGGCGGCAGCGGAGTTGCTAAGGATATGAATGCCACCGCTATCAACCAGGGGATATTCCGTATCCGCTTTACTACAGACAGTGTTGCAGACCAGACATTGTTTACTGTTGGAAACGGAATCATGTTCGGGTACGATGCAGGCGGCGGAAACTGGTTCTATGATAAAACGGCAGACGGAGGCTGGGGCAACTTTATCTATGGCCATGCGCTTACACCCAATGAAGAACATGAGATCATTTTCAGATTTGTACCGAGTGCCAGCAAAGCAGCAGGTTTATACGACCTGACTCTGTGGTATGACGGAACTGAATTAGGAAGTGCATCCAATGTTCCTTACAGCACAGAACCCGGACAGTATACACTGCAGAGCAGAAGAAATTTACACAACATGACTGTAAAAGAAGTATACTACGGCGATGAAGTTCCATCACATACCATCAGTGTAACAGCAGGTGAGAACGGAACCGTCAGCCAGACGGGTGATGTATCGGTAGACCGTGAAACAAACAAAACATTTGTGATCAAACCGGATAAAGGTTATACTGTTGATAAAGTGCTTATTGACGGCAAACCGGCAGTAGTGGAAAATAATAAAGTTACATTTGAATATGTAATTGAAGACCACACGCTGGAAGTAACCTTCAAGAAACTTGAGACATCCAGTCTGGAAGCCCTGATCCAGGAGATGAAGGGAATTGAAGCGGACGGTTATACACCGGACAGCTATCAGAAATTCCAGGAAGCGATCGCGGCAGCAGAAGCTGTTGTGGAAAACGCCACAACGCAGAAAGAGATCACCGATGCCATCGTAGCCCTTGGCAATGCAAAAGATGTGCTGGTACAGACCGCCCTTGAAGGCCTCACAGTCAACACAGAAAATGCCAAGACAGACTATCTGTTAGGCGATGAATTCAACGCAGAGGGAATCGTAGTGGAGGCCGTATACAATGATGGCACCACAAAGACACTGAATGCGGACGAATACACCATCACTGGATTTGATTCCAGCGTGATCGGACCAAAAGAAATAACAGTGTCTTATACAGAGGGTGAAACAGCTATGACTGCATCCTTCACCGTACAGGTCAGCTTAACTGTAGACACCAAGGGTCTGGAATTAGCTATCACCATGGCAGAGAATCTTGCAAACGGCAGCCAGTCCTTCTCACCGGAGAGCTGGGCAGCAGTGGAAGAGGCTCTGAATGAGGCAAATGGTCTTCTGACAAGCCTTGAGACAACCCAGGGACAGATTGATGATGCATTCTCAAAACTGATCAATGCGATCACAGCACTGAAACCGGGCGTACAGAAATTCGGTCTGGAAGCTGCGATCCAGGGAGCAGAAGCTATCCTTGCAGATCCTGTGACAGAAGAGCGTTATACAGAAGGCAGTGTTCAGGCAGTTAAAGATGCATTAGAGGCAGCTAAGACTGTATTTGACACCGTTTACGGCGAAGACGAGGTAGAGGCAGGACAGCAGGCAGTCAATGAGGCAACAACAAATCTGCTCACTGCAGTATCTCAGATGTTAGATAAAGACTTTGCCCGTCTGCATGCGATCATTGCGCAGGCAGAGACCATCCTTCAGGATAGCGGCAAGTACACGGCGAAATCTGTGGAGAGACTTCAGAACCAGCTCAAAGCAGCAAAAGAGACAGCAGCTAATACAGAACTGACAGGGCAGGAAGCCAGAGAAGCCCGTCAGGCACTGGAAGAAGCCATTACAGGGCTTGTCTTCAAAGGCAACAAGGCAGCACTGGAAACCGTTATGGCAAAAGCGCAGGAAATTTTAAACAATTCAGGCAGATATCTGGCAGGAAGCATTGAAGGCCTGAAGGAAGCTCTTGACAAAGCCCAGATAGTCTATGACGATCCGGAGGCAGTTCAGGATGAGATCAATGCAGCAGTAGCAGAACTTACAAAGGAAGTGGAAGAGGTAAGACTTCTCGGTGACGTGGATCTGAACGGCGTTGTAAATGCAGCAGACAGTGCACTGCTCCTGCAGTACAGCGTAGGTCTCAAAGAACTGACAGAAGAGCAGATTCTGATTGGTGACGTGAATGTAGATAATGAAACCAACACAACAGATGCGACCAGAATCCTGCAGTTGTCAGCAGAGAAAATTACTACATTCTGATTTTAAAGGAAAATCCAGGAGAACAGGCAGGTAACCTATATGAAAAAGAGAACCAGGAAAATAGCAATGTTATGTATGAGTGCACTTCTGTTTGTACAGGCAATGCCTGTCTGGGCCGCAGGTGGAACAGAAATCGCATTAAACCCGGGTAAGGCTCAGGAGGGCAGCCAGGTTCAGGTGGCTTGTGAGATCACAAACGCCCAGGAAGTGACCAATGGAAAAATTCGTATCCATTACGATGCATCCAAACTTGTCCTCACTGCGGACAGCGCCGGAGGTGCGCTGTCCGGGGCCCTGTGTGAAGTCAATGACTGCCTGACAGGAAATAAGGAGGAAGGAGAGATTGTAGCAGCATTCGCTTCTTCAACACCACTTGCAGAGGACGGCAGTCTCCTTGATATGACATTCCAGTTGGCAGACGGCGTTAAAGCCGGGGATACAGCGGACATTCAGGTAGATATTGAGGAATTGGCCGGAGACAGCGGTAATATAGGGAATAATGAAATGCATACTGCCTCCATTACTGTGGAAGCAAAGGGTGAAAATCCGAATCCGGGCGGAGATGACCACAAACCGGGCGGAGATGACCACAAACCGGGCGGAGACGATAACAAAAATCCGGGCGGGGATGATGGCAGCCAGGGCAGTGACAAGAACGACGGAAACGGCAATAAGGGAACCACACCCGCCACTACCCCAGCCAAAAAATCCGGAAACAGCACAACAACCTCCAAATCAGCAAAGACCGGGGATGATACCAACATTTTATTCCCTGTTCTGGGTGTTGGAGCGGCAGCGGTAGTGATAGCCGCCGTAGCAGCAAAAAAGAAAAAAGAATCATAATGGAAAAACAGTTATAAAAGGGTGCCGGTCTGCAGGATACTATGCAGACCGGTATTTTTTTATGACTTTTTTTGATAAAATGAAAAGAATCTAATCATTTTCCATGTTTAGATACGTTTTATTATACAGGGGACGCCCTGTAGGAGGAAAATCTTGACGCGTGAAGACAAACTTATTAAAAAACTGGAACATGGAGATATGAGCGCCCTGGATGAGCTAATATCCCTGTACTATACCGATATTCTGCGGTACTGTGTCTGCCACACAGCGGATAGGCAGACCGCAGAGGATGCCGTACAAGAGACTTTTTTAAAGACCGTGCGGTATCTGGACAGATATATACACAAGGGGAAATTCCGTGCTTTTTTATACCAGGTGGCATCCAATACGTGTGTGGACATGTGGAGAAAAAAACATCAGGAGGAACAGATGCCGGATACGCTTGAATGCCTGGAACAAGGATTTAAGAGAGCTGAGACAGAGATGGACTTTATGCTGCTCATCAAAGAACTGCCGGAAGAGCAGAGAGAAATCATATACCTGCGGTTTGCCCATGACCTGACACTGAGAGAAATCGGACAGATTTTGAATCTGCCGCAAAGAACGGTACAGTCCAGACTGCGGGCAGCACTGAAGCGGATGAAAAAGGAACTGGGGAAAGGAGGGATTCTGCATGAGGAAATCTGAGATAGAAAAAAAGCTTTTGCAATGCCTGCATGAAAAGACAGAACCGGATACGGAAGAGAGAGGAAGAGAGGCTGTGATGCTGGCAGCCAGACAGGCATACCGCACCGCTTCCGGGAAAAAGAGGATTTCTTTTTGGCAGTTCATGACAAGCCAGGCCAGATTTTTAGGCTGGAAAATATGGAGTATGCAGGCAGCCTCTCTGGCTGTCATGTATTTCTTGATCTATACGCTCTGCGCTGGTGATATCGCGTATTTGTGGGGCCGGCATCTTCCGGTGCTGCTGTGTTTTGGAAGTGTTCTTCTGCTCTTTCCCACTCTGCCCATACTAGCCAGGTCCAGGCGCTATCAGATGGCAGAGACAGAACAGGTTTCCCGGTTCTCTTTAAACCGCCTGCTGATCGCCCGGCTGGTAATGATCGGAGCTGGGGATCTTCTGATGCTGACACTGCTGTTTTTCCTTACGGTGGGGGGCATGGGAGGAGATCCGGGCGTTGCGGTATTATACCTGCTGGTACCTTTTCTCATACTGGGGAGTATTTATATAACCATTGCCGTGCATGTGCAGATCAAATACGTGCTCATAACCTGCCTTGCCGCAGGGGCGGGAACTGTGGTGGTTCTTTTGCTGATGTATTATTTTTGTTACGGTTTTTATGAGCAGTCTTTCCAGGCCGGGTGGGCGCTTGTCTGTGCAGGGGCAGTGTTGTGGGACATGATCCAGCTTAACAAAGTGGAAAGAAGAGAGACTGCATTGGATACATGGATATAAGGAGGAATAAGATGGAGCTGACAATTGATCAGATATGGAAAAAATATAAAGACAAGGCAGCAGTCAGTCAAGTCAGCCTAAAGCTGACACCCGGAGTCTGGGGACTTCTGGGGGCCAACGGAGCGGGAAAGACTACCCTTATGCGGATGGTGGCCGGAATCCTGAAACCCACCGAAGGCAGGGTTCTCTATGACGGCATATCTATTCAGGTGCTGGGGGAGAAGTACAGGGATATCTTCGGCTACCTGCCTCAGGAGTTTGGCTTTTATCCTGAATTTACAGTTCAGGATTACCTTGAGTACATGGCAGTGTTGAAGGGGCTGACCAAAAAAGAAAGCAAAAGAAGGATAGAAGAACTTCTGGAGAACATGTCACTTGCGGAAGTGAGAAAGAAAAAGATCATAAAGCTTTCAGGCGGAATGAAGCGCAGGGTGGGGATCGCCCAGGCCCTGCTCAATGAGCCGGAGGTACTGATCCTGGATGAACCCACAAGCGGTCTCGACCCGGGGGAACGTGTCCGATTCCGCAATCTGCTCTCGGAATTTGCCTCCCATGACAGGATTGTCCTCATATCTACCCATATTGTATCAGATGTGGAATATATCGCCACATGCAACGCGGTGATGAAAGACGGCAGGATACTGGCTTCCGGTACCACAGAGGAGCTGGTGACCATGGTGGAGGGCAAGGTCTGGACCGGTTCCATACCCATGGAGCAGCTTGCCAAGTACGAGAGGAAGCTGCAGATCGTAAATCTGAAGAATGAGGAGAACGGAATGGTCTCCATTAGATATTTGTCTGAAGATCCGGGGATCGCGGATTCCAAAAAAGAAGTGCCAAGGCTGGAGGATCTGTACCTCTGGCTGTTTCCGGAAGACAGATTTGAAAAGGAGGCGGAGTAAATGCGTCTGTTGAAAGCAGAATGTAAAAGGGTTATGAAGACCCGGGCTGTATGGTTCCTTCTGGCAGCCGCGTTTTTATTATCTTTTGTCATGGCCTATTTTCCAATGAGTTTTATGCAGTATTCCTACCTGGACGGAAGCGGTGAACAGGTAACGATAACAGGTAGAAAAGCCATAGAAATAATTAAGGAAAAACAGGCGGTTTCCGCCGGAGCTGTAACACCGGACAAGATCCAGGCAGCATTGGAAACCTATCAGGCCTGTGTAAAACAATATGGTCCTACAGCAAGTGAGGACTTTCCACGCAATGTATATAATGAAAAAATCCTGCCTGTTGAAGCCATCATTCATGTGGTGCGGGAAGTGAATGCTGACAGTAAAACAGGTATTGCGCCGGATATTATGGAGATAGACCCAGGGAACGCCCAAAGTTTTTATGAGCAGTGTACAAAACGTCTGGACAGTCTGATGGACCTGGAACAGAAGAAGCATCCGGATGCCCAGAGGAAGGCAAAAGCACTTTATGCGGAAGTGGAACAGCCCTACGAATATTATCCGGGCTTTAATAAGGATGCCACGGACTATCTGATCCTCTACCTTCTTCTCCTGGAATTTATCTGTGTGCTGCTGGCCGCGCCGATTTTTTCATCGGATCACCAGACAAAGGCAGATGATATCCAGCGGTGTACCAAATACGGGAGAATCCGGCTGGCAGTTGTCAGGGTCATGGTTATGCTCCTCATATCCACGCTCACGGTGACTGCAGGCGTTACGATCTTTCTGTCACTCACCAGAGGTATATTCGGCGCGGAATGTATGAACAGTTCCATACAGATGCTATACTCAGCAGTCAACCTGTCTGATCTGAATCTGGGACAGATGCTTTTGATGGGAGCAGGTGTTGGACTTCTTACCATTACAGCGGCAGTTTTGTGCACTCTGATGATTTCCTCCAGATGCAGAAGTGTCTCTGCAGCGGCGATTGCCGCTATGGCCATCTGTCTGCTGCCCATTGTTATCGGACAGATGGGCAGTGGAAATCTGGCCGGCTGGATACGATGTATTTTGCCCACAGGAGGGCTTGGACTGGGAAACTGTTTTTTATATGAACTGTTTGATTTTAATTTTATTAATCTGGGGTCATCCTCTTTTTGGGTACCTCATGCAATACCGGCAGTATTGGCAGTGGAAATTCCGCTGTTCTTTGTCCTGACCGTTTGTTTTCATAATCGGTATATAGCAAAATAATAGCAGTGGAGGGTTCCAAAATATGGATCTCTCCACTGCTTGTTTATGGGATAATTGCACAAGATGTAAGAATATTATAGAAGAAGAACACTTTATTAAATGGGAAATACGCACAACGGATGCTATGATAAGACAATAATATTAGTTCATATTAAATAATGCTAGGAGGTAAGAATATGAAGAAAAGGATGATGAAACTGGCGGCAATTTCCATGTCCGTACTTATGGCAGCAGCTCTCGGTGCGTGTGGTTCCAACGGAGGGGATGACAAAACCAGCGGTGGGGATGAGACGAAAAAGGAAGAAGGTACCGCGTCGTCCGACCGCAAAGACGGGGACAAAGAAATTATAATGTGGGCTAACGGCACAGAAGACCCGGACAAGAGCATCTGGAATTATGCTATTGACAAGTACAATGACGGAAAGGGAAAGGAGACAGGGTATCAGGTGACTTACGTTCCCACTCAAAACGATACCTATAAAGAAAAGCTGGTGGTAGCGGTAAGTTCAGGTGAGTGTCCTGACATTTATCAGACCTGGTCCGGCGGCCCTATGATCGAGTACGTGGAAGCAGGATTCGGCCAGCCTCTTGATGAGTATATAGAGAAATATAATTTAAAAGATGTGCTTATGGATGCAGCCCTGGAACAGGGAACTTATGACGGAAAGGTATACGGACTTCCGGTATTGAACATAGCGATCTCCGGTGTATACTACAACAAGGAAATGTTTGAGCAGTATAACCTGGAAGTCCCCACAACGGTAAGCGAACTGGAAAAGGTATGTGATACCTTGGTGGAGAACGGCATCACTCCCTTCGCCCTTGCCAATGCCTCCAAATGGACAGGCTCCATGTACTTTATGAACCTGGCTACCCGCTACGGCGGTCTGGAGCCGTTCCAGAAAGCGGTTTCCGGAGAAGGCACCTTTGAGGATGAGTGCTTTGTTTATGCCGGAGAAAAGATTCAGGAATGGGTCAAAAAAGGATACTTCCCGGAGGGTGTAAACTCACTCAGTGAGGATGACGGACAGGGCAAACAGCTGTTATATCAGGATAAGGCGGCTATGACCTGTATCGGTTCCTGGTATACAGGCACCATTAAACAGGACAGCGAAGAGTTCTATAATAAATTAGGATGGTTCCCGTTCCCGGCAGTTGACGATTCCTCTGCAGATGCTTCTATCATCATCGGTACCATCGGTGACGGATTCCTCACCTTCAACTGTACAGGTGAGAAACTGGATGCGGCCTTTGAGATGGCAAGCTATTATTATGATGATGAGGAATTAGACTTCATGGTAGAAAACGGAAAGATCCCTCCTGTTAAAAAAGCAAAAGAAATGATCACGGATCCGGTCAGCCAGCAGATCCTGGAAGCTGCCACAAATGCATCTTCCGTACAGCTTTGGTATGACCAGTATCTGCCGCCGGTAGTGTCAGAGGCACATAAAGACACCTGCCAGGAATTGTTCGGACTTACCATGACACCTGAGGAGGCCAATAAAGAGCTGCAGAAGGCAATGGACGAGTACAACAGCAGCCATAGCGGGGATTGATCATCTCAGTATAAAGAAGAATATTGGATTTGAGCAGAAAGCCGGCAATGGGAGATTTTCATTGTCGGCTTTTCCCTTTTCAGAGGGATTCTTTTGTTCACAGTGGGAAAAACTATATAAATAATCTGCTGTTCAGGTAAGAATATTATATAATGTGGACACTTTATTTTATGGTTATTAGGCAAAAAGAGGGCTATGATATAATGCATAAAGCAAAATCACGTATTTCATTTTAAGGAGGAAAAGTATGAAAAAAAGAATGGCGAAACTGGTTACTCTTTCTATGACAGCTCTCATGGCAGCGTCACTCTGTGCATGCGGCAGCGACGGCGGGAACAGCAGTGCAGGTGAAAGTGATTCTACAGGCAAGAAAGCAGCAGAAACAAAAGATTCCGGTGATGACAGCAAAGAAATCGTTTATTGGAATATCGGAACAGAAAGCCCGGATAAGGATGTTATTGCAAAAGCAGTAGACAAATTCAATTCCGAGACAGAATCAGGTTATACCGTTACAGTAGTACCCACCCAGAATGATACCTACAAAGAAAAACTGGTAGTTGCCATGAGCTCAGGTGAGTGCCCGGATATGTATTCTAACTGGTCCGGTGGTCCTATGTATGAATATATAGATTCCGGTTTTGGACAGCCTATTGATGACTTGTTCAACGCATCTGATATTAAGGATAAACTCATGGACGCAGCCGTTGCGCAGGCTACATACAATGACCATGTGTACGCAGTTCCTTACCAGAACGTATCTCTTGCAGGTATATTCTACAACAAAGAAATATTTGAGAAATACGGACTTTCAGAGCCGAAAACCCTCGGTGACTTAGAGAATATCTGTAAGACACTGAAAGACAACGGCATTACTCCGTTTGCTCTGGCTAACGGTTCCAAATGGACAGGTTCCATGTATTTCATGAGCCTTGCGGCACGCTACGGCGGACTGGAACCATTCCAGAAAGCAGTTGCAGGTGAGGGCAAATTTACAGATGACTGCTTCATCAAAGCTGGTGAAAAGATCCAGGAATGGGTTAATGCAGGGTATTTCCCGGAAGGTGTAAACTCTCTGAGCGAAGATGACGGACAGGCAAAACAGTTGATGTATCAGGAGACAGCAGGCATGCTGCTGTGCGGTTCCTGGTATACAGGTACTTTCTCCTCCGACAGCGAAGAATTCTACCAGAAAATTGACTGGTTCCCATTCCCGGCGATCGAGAGTTCTGATGCAGATGCAAACATCCAGATTGGTACTGTAGGTGACCAGTTCATCACATTCAACTGTGAAGGCGAAAAGCTGGCAGCAGCTTTTGAATGTGCAGAAGCACATCTGTCTGATGAAGTGATTGATTTTGAAATTGAAAAAGGCAAGATTCCGCCGGTAAAAGGAATTGAAGATAAGATCACAGACCCGGTAGCCAAAAAAATCGTTGAGACAGCAAACAGCGCTTCGGAGATCCAGCTCTGGTATGACCAGTATCTGCCGCCGGCAGTTGCAACGGCTCATCTTGACGGATTACAGGAAGTGTTTGGTCTGACCATGACTCCTCAGGAGGCTCAGGACTCCATGCAGACTGCAATGGATGACTATTTAAGCACAAAAGCCGAATAAAACGTACCGTTATTAAAAGCGCTCTGTCCTCTGCGGACAGGGCGCTTTTTTACCTTCCGCATATAGAGGGTTCTGTGGGCAGGCGTCTGTTTTTTCTATAAATTTTTGTTCTTAAAAGGCAGATATTTATAGATAATGCGTAGATTGTTCTATGTCTTTTCAGCAGCCTGTTTGCTAGTATATATAATAAGAAAAGAAAGTGTTAAGAAACAAAAAGGAGGGCTTCTATTATGAAGGAAAATGGTATTTCTCTGGCACAGTTAAGACAGAGAAACACACGAAAAGTTGCGGCGCTTTTCCTGGCACCGGTAACTGTTTTACTGGTTGTATTTATTTTTTACCCAATCGTGGATACCTTTATCACAAGCGGTTATCAGTGGAACGGAATCTCTGCAGCTAAGAAATTTATCGGCATTGGAAACTGGAAAAAATTAATTGCTGACACCAGTTTTTGGATCGCGTTCAAGAACAATGTTATTATAATGGTTCTTTCCATCTGTATTCAGATTCCCATTGGTCTCGCGCTGGCAACATTCCTGGATTTCGGCGGAAAGAAACTGACACCGTTTAAAGTGGTTTGGTTCATTCCCCTGTTAATGTCATCTGTTGCGATCGGTTTTCTTTTTACATATGCACTGGCAACAAACGGCGGTCTGGTGAGCACAATTTCAGGCTGGTTCGGAGGCGGAAACATTGACCTGCTGGGTAATCCCAAGACAGCCCTCCTGACAGTTATCATGGTTATCTGCTGGCAGTTTACTCCGTTCTACATGGTTTACTTTATGGCGGCATTTACCAATATACCTTATGACGTATTTGAAGCAGCCAGAATCGACGGAGCTACCAGAGGACAGTATTTCTGGAGGATCGCACTGCCCCTTCTGGTTCCATCCATGAAAAGTGCAGCGATCCTCTCCATGGTTGGTTCCCTGAAATACTTTGATCTGATCTATGTTATGACCGGCGGCGGGCCAGGAACTTCCACAGAGTTGATGGCCACCTATATGTACAAGCAATCCTTTAAGACCTTCAACATGGGTTATGGTTCTGCAGTGGCCGGCGGTATGTTTATCCTGATCAGTATGGTATCCCTGATCACCATGAAGTTGTTAAATGGAAAGAAGGAGGACTGAAAAAATGGATAGTTATAAAAAGAGTAAAGCAAAAAGCGTAACAGCTTGGACCGTTGCCTTTATCCTGGCGATTTTCTGGCTGGCTGTATCCTTTATGCCCTTTGTGTTTATGGTTTTGAACTCCTTCAAAGAGAAGTTTGAGATGCTGACAAAAGGTGTCTTCCAGCTTCCTGACAGCCTGAACTGGAGCAACTACACGGAAGTGTTAAAAGGCGGATTCGGTACCTATTTCAAGAATAGTGTGATCGTGCTTGCCATCTCCCTGATCCTGCTGCTGTTCATCGCAGCCTGCGCATCCTACCCGCTGGCAAGGTTCAAGTTTAAACTGGCCAATCCGATCTATGCGCTGATCGTGGCATGTATGTCCATACCGGTCCATATCACCTTGATCCCGGTATTCAAAATGGCAAAAAGCACAGGCCTGTATGATAGTATCTGGGCGCTGATCGGACCATATATTGCCTTTGCGGTTCCTATTTCCGTGTTCATTCTGACCAGCTTTATGAAAGAGATACCGCGGGAGATTGAAGAGTCCGCCGAGATTGACGGCTGCGGTAAGATTCAGATGTTCTTCTCCATGATCCTTCCGCTGGCAAAGCCCGGCCTGGCCACACTGGCAATCTATAACGGTGTAAATATGTGGAATGAGTTCTCCTTTGCCTATACACTGACACAGTCCTCCGCAAACCGTACCCTGCCTCTGGCAATCTGGGAATTCCAGGGCCAGTATTCCATGAACACCCCTATGATCATGGCAGTTCTGACACTGACGCTTCTGCCTATGATCATCATGTTTATCATTTTCCAGGATAAACTGGTGAAAGGTATGACAGCAGGTGCCGTAAAAGGATGAGTATGCTGTGACTTTAAAGCTGCTGCCGGATTCGTTATCCAGGTGGCAGCTTTTTCCAGTTAATGAGAATTGCCGTATGGCTGTGGGACGTGGTATGATAAAAATCAGAAAACAGCAGAAGGGCGGTAACACGTATGAAAAAGTGGATGGAAAAAATAAGCCGGTGGAAATTTGACAAAAAGATGCAGCTTCTTGTGACAGTATCTATTATAGCCACTACCCTGATCGTTCTGGCGGTATCCACCATATCCTCTGTGACGTCCATGAAGCAGCAGTCCATAGAACTGCTGCAGGCCCAGAACAGCACCACGGCTGAAAACTTCAAAAGTTCTCTGGACAATTACAAAACGCTTGCTATTGCAACCGTTATGGATACGTCTATACAGCAATATCTGAAGGCGGCCAATTATTCAAAAGAGAGCGGCGGACTCAAAAACAGTGCCTACAACATTTTGTCAAGTATCTCCAATATGCATTCAGATATGAATTTTATTGCGATCGTGGGAAAATCCCCGGATGATTACATATACAAAGGGCAGATCGCCATCTCGGCAGCACAGTTTACACAGGTTTATTCCCACGACTCCCAGCAGTGCAAGACCGTGCAGGACAGCTCCATTAAGATGTGTTTTAACAATGCTTATTATAACGGCAGCAGATACACCCTGAATATTTATTTCCCCATCTATGACACCAACCGGGTGCTGGGGGAACTGGGGCTTCTCTGTATGAATTTTACAGACCCAAGTCTGCAGCAGATCCTGGAGTATGACAGCTCAAAAAGGCTGGAATCCATGGTAGTGGACACGGAGGGGATGCTGATCTCCTCCAGGAATAAGGAAAAGATCGGCACCAATGTGGACTTTATCCCGAAAATGAAGGAGAAATCAGGAACCTTCAGTATGGACGGGAGGCTGTATATTTACCAGAAGGTTTCCAACTGGCGGTTCTATGTGGTGAGCAGCGTGCCCATGATGGAGCTTTATAAATCCAGTATTCGGACTATTTTCTTCATGGCATTTATCCTCTTGTTCCTGCTGACTGTGAGTCTTCTGGTGGTTAAGAGGATCATCAGCAAGGTATACCGTCCGCTGGATAAGGTAGTGCGGAAAATGGATGACGTGGCTTCCGGCTCATTGAAGACCCGCATTAATGTGGAGCATATGGGAGAGGACTTTACCAAGCTGGCAGTTGGGTTCAATTCCATGATGGAGGAAATCCTGGTACTCATGGAGCAGGTGAAAATGGAGCAGCATCAGATTGAGCAGATCCGCTTCAATGCGCTCCAGTCACAGATACAGCCTCATTTTCTGTACAATACCCTGGAGTGTATCCATTGGCAGGCCATGGTGGACGGCAATGAAGAGATCTCCACCCTGGTGAAAGCCCTGGCAAAATATTACCGTATCTGTTTAAGCGGCGGCCATGACGTGATCCCGCTGAAGATGGAGCTGGAACATGTGCGGAATTATCTGATCATCCAGAATATGCGGTATGATGATATAATCGGAAGTGAGTTTGATGTGGAGGAGGCTGCTTCGGATGTGATGATTCCCAAGCTGACACTGCAGCCCTTGGTGGAGAATTCCATTTACCATGGGATCAAGGTGAAGGAAGGGAAGACAGGAAGTCTGTTTTTAAAAGTGAGAAAACGCAGCAGCGATGTGCTTATTACCCTGGCTGACACAGGTACGGGCATGAGTCAGCAGCAGATTGATGAGATGAACCAGCATCTCTCAGAATATGATGATTCTTTTGGATATGGTGTGCGGAATGTAAACAAGAGGATTGAACTTCTCTATGGAGAGGAGTACGGACTTTATTATCTGAGAAATGAATCCGGCGGCGTGACAGTGGAAATACGCCTGCCTTATGTGACACAAGTGGAAGACGGTATCATACGAGGAGAGATGATCCATGTATAAAATATTGATTGTGGATGACGAAAAAATGATTCGTCTGGGCATGAAAAAAGTGCTGCCCTGGGAGAGCCTTGGAATCATTGAAGTTTACGACGCGGCCTCAGGCAAGGAAGCCCTGGGCATTATAAGGGAAAAGAAACCGGAGATCATGATATCTGATATCCAGATGACGGAGATGACGGGGCTGGAGCTGATCGAGGCAGCCCGGAAGATTGTACCGGAGCTGAGGGTGATCGTGCTGACAGGATACGATAACTTTGAGTATGCAAGGCAGAGCCTCCGCCTGCAGGTGCAGGATTTTTTCCTGAAACCCATAGAGGAGGACGAGCTTGCGCGGGCCGTGGGCAAGCAGGTAAATTATCTGGAAGATTTAAAAGCCGAGGAAAAGAATTTAAGGCTTCTCCAGAGAACCCAGGGAACGGCGGAACAGACAGAACTGGAGCACTACATGCGGAATCTGGTGCACAAGCGGGACGACATGGGCAAGCTGCTGGATAATCTGAGGGAGTATTATCACTTTGACACAGAGATGGAGCTGAAGCTTATGCTGATCGTGCCCACCCTGTACATGAACCAGCAGCCCACGGAGGAGAACTTCCAGGCCATGTCTGTGAAAAATGTATGCATGGGCATGGTGGATGCCCAGGAGAGAGGCATCACGTTCTCGGATGATGACGGAACCATTGCCATTACCTGGTTTGAGGCAGAGACCGGGGACGTGGTGCTGGATGCCATTGAGGAGCTGTCCGATATCCTGAAGGATGAATTTGACGCCAAACCCAAGATGGTGGTGGGAAGTGCGGTGCATGGATTTGCCAATCTGTTTATCTCCTACAATGACGCCCGCTTTCTTTTGGATAATGAAAAAGAGGGGATCCGGGATATTGTGCAGACCTTCGGGGCCCAGAATAAGGCGGATATTTTCCGGGATATCTACGCAGAGCTGAAAGGGATCATGTGCGCCAATGTGGGCAATACAGACTATGTGATGAAAGCGTTCAATACCTTTTCAAAAGCTACTCAGTCCTATAATCTCTCACCTGCCATGGTGCGCAGAAACTGCTTTGAGATCGCATCTGCCCTGTATTTTTCCTACATGGGAGATTCCGGGGAGGTGGAGTCAGGAAAGCTGGATTCCCTCTCCAAAAGCCTGATCTGCGCAGACCGGGAGGAGGCCTGTGAGGTGACCCGTATGTTTATCTCCCAGCTTTTGGGCAAGGAGGAGGAGAATGTTCACGAGATCATAACAAAGGCAAAGCATTACATAGACGAGCATTTGACAGAGGAGTTATCGGTATCCAATATTGCAGCCAGCCTGTATATTACGCCGAACTATTTTTCCAGGCTTTTTAAGCGTGTGACAAAAGAGGGATGTAATGAGTATATTGTGCGGAAAAGGATTGAAAAGGCCAAATCCCTGCTGGAGACCACCAGCATGAAGACCGGAAAAATTGCCATGATGGTGGGATACCGTGACACAAATTATTTCTCCCTGGCGTTCAAGAAACACACAGGAAGATCTCCCACAAAATACCGTGAGGAGATACAGCATAATGCATAGAAGAAAGGAAGAATTTTATAGAAGGAAGTAACTTTTTTTTATTACGGCTGGGATGCAGGTATGGTACACTATATCTATAGGTAAAAGTACCATACCTTTTTGGCGTGTGGATACAATACGCAGCAAAGAAGTATATGCGGTTTCGGCAGGTATGGTGTAAGATGAAGGAAGAAAAAGGCTGTGAGGCCGTCCTTTGCAGAAGGGTATGTAAAATAGAAAATTAAAGGAGAACGATTGATGAGAGACCACAAAAAAGAAAGAGCCATTGCAAGAGAAAAAGCAAGAGAACTGGTATCTAAAATGACACTTATGGAGAAGGCATCCCAGTTAAAGTATGATGCTTCCCCTGTGGAGCGCCTGGGTGTTCCCACCTACAATTACTGGAACGAGGCCCTGCACGGTGTTGCCAGAGCCGGTGTGGCTACCATGTTTCCGCAGGCTATTGGCATGGCGGCAGTTTTTGACGATGAAGAGATGAAAAAGGTGGGCGATATCATTGCCACTGAGGGGCGTGCAAAGTATAATGAGTATTCCAAACACGGAGACAGGGATATCTACAAAGGGCTCACATTCTGGTCACCAAATGTGAATATCTTCCGTGATCCACGCTGGGGAAGAGGCCATGAGACATACGGTGAGGACCCGTACCTGACCTCCAGGCTGGGTGTGAAATTCGTGGAGGGTATCCAGGGTGACGGTGAGGTGATGAAAGCCGCTGCCTGCGCCAAACATTACGCTGTACACAGCGGTCCGGAATCCATCCGCCATGAGTTTGACGCTGAGGCAACCATGAAAGATATGTGGGAGACATACCTTCCGGCCTTCGAGGCTCTGGTCACAGAGGCGGATGTGGAATCTGTCATGGGTGCCTACAACCGGACCAACGGGGAGCCCTGCTGCGGCCATACTTACCTTATGGAAGACGTTTTAAGGGGAAAATGGAACTTTGAGGGACATTTCACCTCTGACTGCTGGGCTATCAAGGATTTCCACGAGAATCACAAGATCACGAAAAATGCCAGAGAGTCCGCTGCCCTTGCCCTGAAAAAAGGGTGTGATGTAAACTGCGGGAATACCTACCTGCACCTGCTGGGCGCCATAGAAGACGGCCTTATTACAGAGGAGGATATCACGCTGGCAGCCGAGAGACTGTTCACTACCCGTTTCCTCTTAGGTCTTTTTGACGGAAGTGAGTATGACAATATTCCGTACGAAGTGGTTGAGTGCAAAAAGCATGTGGAGAAAGCCCTGGATATGGCCAGAAAGGGCTGTGTCCTTTTAAAGAACGATGGTGTCCTGCCTCTTGACAAGTCAAAACTGAAGACCATCGGTGTTATCGGACCAAACGCGGACAGCCGTGCATCCCTCATTGGAAACTACCACGGAACTTCCTCAAGATATATTACCGTTCTGGAAGGCATCCAGGATGAGGTGGGCGATGAGGTGCGTGTGCTCTATTCAGAGGGCTGCCACCTGTATAAAGACAAAGTGGAGAATCTGGCATGGAACCAGGACAGGATCTCAGAGGCTGTTATTACAGCAGAACACAGCGATGTGGTTGTTCTCTGTGTAGGCCTGGATGAGACGCTGGAAGGGGAAGAAGGAGATACCGGAAACAGTGATGCGTCCGGTGACAAACAGGACCTTCATCTGCCGAAAGCACAGGAGGAACTTATTGAGAAAGTGGCAGCAGTGGGCAAACCCACCATCGTAGTGCTTATGGCAGGCAGTGCCATAGATATGAATTATGCGGATGAAAACTGCAATGGCGTTCTTCTTGCCTGGTATCCGGGCGCAAGAGGCGGAAAAGCAGTGGCAGATCTGCTGTTCGGCAAGGTTTCACCTTCCGGAAAACTTCCGATCACATTCTACAGAGATTTGGAGGGAATGCCGGAGTTCACGGATTACAGCATGAAAAACCGTACATACCGCTACATGGAAAAAGAGGCACTCTATCCTTTCGGATACGGGCTCACATACGGTGACGTGAACGTGACGGATGCAGAGATCACAGGGGAAGTGACCGCCCAGTCGGATATTCAGGTGAAGCTGACAGTGAAAAATGACGGCGGCACAGCAACGGAGGATGTGGTACAAATCTATATCAAGGATATGGAATCCCCTCTGGCTGTTCGCAACTGCAGCCTGTGCGCATTCAAACGTGTCTCCCTGGCAGCAGGAGAGAGCAGGACCATGACGGTTACCGTTGCCGGCGCAGCTATGAATGTTGTGGATGAGAATGGTGGACGCCGCGTTGACAGCAGACACTTTAAACTATTTGCGGGAACCTCCCAGCCGGATGCGAGGAGTGAGAAACTGACAGGAAGAAAACCAGTGGAACTGGATTTAAACATATAAGACAGGAGAGATGGATATGAGGAAAATTTTATGGAAACTGTTGCTTTTGGGTATTGTCTCATCCTTGACAGCCGGGGTGCTATCCGGCTGCGGCCAGGAGACCAAAGCGAAGACTTCCTCCCAGGAGAAGACGGAAACGACAGAGACGAAAAAAGGGAAAAGTGAAGTAAGATCCGCAGAAGAGAAGCCCGGGATGACAGTGTCAGAACATCCTCAGTTCATCTCAGACGGAGTCCGCAGGCTTGTGCTTGTACAGGACGGAAATGAAATCTTCAACCTGTCCAAGGAGCCTGCTGATTATAAGATGGATTTTGACTACTGGGAAATACTGAATCCCTATGATGAGACCGCGACAGTCAATACAGAGACTATGTACACCCTGTTTGATATGCTCAAAGAGATGGATCTGACTGCGCCGGTGGCAGTGGAAGATGGGGTAGATACGGGAATCACGGGCACCACCACCAAAATAACCATTGACTTTGTAAATACCCAGGATGCAGATACTGCCAAACAGACAAAATATGCAGACAGTACAGCGACACTTCTCATAGGCAGTGCGGATGGGGAAGGAAACCGTTACGCGGCTGTGGAGGGATATGAGGGTGCTGTGTACAGAGTCCCCTCCGCTCTGCTGGACGCTGTTTACGGACTGAATCCTTTTGACTACATCCTGAAAGTCCCGGCTCTCATAAATATCGAGACTGTGGAAAGCGTGGAGATCCAGACAGGCGGCAAAACATACACCATGGAGCCATCCCAGGACAGGTATAAGATGAACGGGAAGAAAGTGGAAAAAGAGGAGTTTACGGATGTCTACCAGGCCCTTTTAACTGTGATGCTGGATTCCGAGATAGAGGAAGGCAGCCAGCCGGAAGGTGACAGGGAAGAGAAGCTGCGTGTGGTGTATCATAGAAATACGGAGGAGGCCCCCCAAGTGGAGCTGGTATATTATTCCTATGCTGATACCTATGACAGCATATCCATTAACGGCAGTGAACATTTTCTGGTGAGATCCGCGGATGTGGATACACTGAGAGAGCAGATAGAAAAAGCATTTTGATCATATGAAATATAGAAAAAAGAGCCATGCTGCAGATATAGATTCATGCAGTACGGTTCTTTTTTCGTGAGATATCCATTCTTTCCGGCTCTTGAAAAATCCATCCCTGACTGCTATAGTTAAAAAACAAATTCGTTTTTTCCCTGTAATAACTCTGCAACATAGAGCGCTTATGCTGTAAATGTAAAAGAAAATCCTTATAAAACAGGTTTGAAAAAGAGGAGGAATCATGATGATGCGTAAAAAATTCAAACAGCATAAGACCGCAGCCGTGGCGGTGGCGGCAGCTCTGTGTGTCACTGCAGCGGCGGGGACCCTGGCGGTTTACGGACAGAATGCGGCAGAGAAGCAGGTAAAGGAGACGGCAGAGGAGAAGTTGTCACAGGAGGAAGCAGTTTATATACCCTGGGATGAAGATACGCTGTACAAAGAAACCGTGGAGAATCAGGATATCGTGAAGCAGGTGTGTGAAAAATACGGCCTGGATCCCAACAGCGCCACCATGAAAGACATAACCCGCGAAATGAGAAATTATGAGGAAGCACTCTGGCTTCTGGATGAGATGGGGGAAAAGCCACTTCTGATGGAAAAGGGAGAGGGAATGGACTCACTGGAAACTTATATTGGTGATGTCTACGCTTTTGACGGCGGAAAGCAGGTTCTTGAGTCCTATTGCCGGGAACATGGGCTGCATGCAAAGAGCGCCCGGATAAAAGATTTGACGGCAGAGGATTTGGTGGCTATAGGCGAGATCGCTTATAACACTTCGGAGCATCCGAAAAACTGACAGAAAGGCAGATACAAATGGCAGATATTTTAATAGTGGAAGACGAGCAGGGCATAAATGAACTGATGAAAAGAACCCTGGCTATGACGGGACACAAATGCGCTCAGGCATACACCGGCAGAGAGGCACTCAGGGCAGCGGAAAGGGAGAGACCGGATGTTGTGCTTCTGGATATTAACCTTCCGGATATGGACGGATTTCAGGTGATGGAACAAATAGGCGGCGTTCCGGTCATCTATGTGACAGCCAGGGACCAAGTGACAGACCGGGTAAAGGGATTGAACAGCGGGGCGGAGGATTATATAGTGAAGCCGTTTGCAATGGAGGAGCTGGTTGCCAGGGTTCAGGTAGTGCTCAGAAGGTTCCACAGGGAGGAAAAAATTTTTGCCATTCATGATGTGAGGGTAGATATAGAGAGGCATAAGGTCATCAGAGCAGGGGCGGATGTGGAGCTTACAAACCGGGAGTTTGAACTTCTTAGGGTACTGCTGGTCAACCGGAATATAGCGCTTTCCAGAAACCAGCTTCTGGATATGGCCTGGGGCATGGACTATTTCGGGGATGACAGGACTGTGGATGTCCATATCCAGAGGATTCGGAAAAAACTGGGGCTGGAGAACTATATCAGGACCGTTTTCAAATACGGATACAGACTGGAGATATGATATGCAGCTTTGGAAGAAAAATTATCTGGCAGCGTATGTTCTGTTTCTGGTGATCCTCAATCTCTCCCTGCTTCTTCTGTCCACCATGGGATTTAAGAATGACCTGGAAACCCGCATGGATGATGTGATAAAGCGACAGCAGCAGCTTGCCTATACGGTGGAGGGGCTCATTGGAGCAGAAGGCGGGGAGGACAAGCTGATCTACCTGGGACAGGGATATTACAGGAACAGGATCTATATTAACGTGAGCCGCGGGGCGAGAACCATTGTGAACCACCTTCCCGAAGGAGTGGGGATCGCCGGAAACGCGGATATTGTCACATATAAAGGGGAACGCCATGCAGCGGTCATGGGACAGACCGGCACCGGGGAGGATGACTGCAATGTTGTCTATATGGAGAACATACAGGATTTATACCGTGGGCAGAACAGAAGGCTGTTGTCCTTCCTGGTGACAGGCCTGCTTCTGGAAGCTGTGATCGGCTCCATGCTTTATATGACCATGAAGAAAATATACATGCCAATCAATAACATTGCACATGAACTGCGGACCCCTTTGACTGTACTGCAGGGGTACGGGCAGTATATCCAGATGGGAAGGATCACGGAGGAGGACCGCTTCTTTGCCGGGGAGCAGATTGTAAAGGAAGCCTGCAGCCTCAGAGAGACGGTGGACAGACTGCTGGTCATGGGAAATCTGAGGGAAGGAAATATTAAGTATCAGAGGGCTGACATGGAGGAGCTGCTTGGGGAGATGAAAAAGTTATACCCCTGTATTCATGTGGAAAACCATATGGGGGTCATAGAGGGTGATGTATCCCTGGTCAAATGTCTGTTTAAGAATTTGATCAGCAATGCGGTAAACGCAGGGGAGCATGTGGCCGTGACAGCTTCGGATCACTGTGTGAATATATGGAACGACGGAAAATACATAGAGAAACAGAAGCTGAATTACCTGAACCGGAACCATGAATTTCCAAGGGCAAAAGCCGAACGGAACGGTTACGGAATTGGTCTGTGCTATGAGATCGTAAAGCTCCATGGATGGAAGATGGACTATGAATCCTCAGAAGAAAAAGGGACAACCGTAAAAATAAGAATATAACCGGATACTTCATAGGGAAGGGTGCCGGACCGGCGTTTCTGCAGCGCAGGTCCGGCCTTCCCTTTGATAGGATCAAAACCTTACTCATGCAGTTCCAGATTCTCCACAGCAAAGGCCATATGGCAGTTACGGGAAGAGCAGATGTGCCGCGTATAGTATAGCATGGGTTCAGAGAAATTAGGAATTTTTAAATAATATCTTTATAATTTCTTTCGGATTTTTACAATTGCTTCTTGTTTTTTCGCTGATAAGATATAGTCATAATAAAGAAGAGGAAAGAATAAAAGGAGGGGAAAGAGATGGCTAGAGACATGGTGGTGAGAATTTCAGAAGGCGTGAGAAGACAGTTTACACAGGAAAGATTTATAGCAGCAGAATATGACAGGGCCTATTCCCTGACCAGCATGATCTTATTTTTCTTTTCCGCATCAACAGTTGGATGGCTGTGGGAAGTATTCCTTCACATATTTATCGACGGGGCAATCATCAACAGAGGGACCACATGGGGACCATGGCTTCCCATCTATGGTGTGGGCGGTGTGATGACCCTGGTGTTATTGAAAAGATTTGCTGACAAGCCGCTTCATGTATTTGTATTTGCGTATGTGGGCAGCGGTATTCTGGAATATACAACGGGGTGGGCACTGGAACAGTTCAGGGGCGTAAAATACTGGGACTACAGTGAAAGCCTGTTTAACATTAACGGCCGTGTGTGTCTGGAGGTACTGGCACTGTTTGCAGTGGGTGCCTGCGCGATCCTTTATATCGCAGCACCGGCTATGGATCATCTGTTCAGAAAGATCCCCCGGACAGGGATGATCGTACTCTGTGTTGTACTGATCACTTTGTTTACAGTTGATTTGGTGTTTTCAGCCATATACCCCAAAATGGGGCCTGGGATTACCATGGATGTTTCTGAAACTACAAGATGGATATTTTAACGCCGGAGGCGTAGACTAATAGATTTGACCAAATAAAAAAGGTATTGCCGTACACAGGGCAGTGCCTTTTTTGTGTCACACCGGGATAAGACGGTTGGGCATGGGGGGAAGCCTGGAACGGTGAGGAGGCTGAAGTGTTACAAATACTGCTTGTGCAATCTGTGAAAAAAAGATATGCTGTAAGAAAAAGGAACAGATCAAGGAGGCGGCTATGTTCTATACAATTGACTATGAGAATTGGGAGAGAAAAGAAATTTTTGAACGTTTTGCAGGATATACTTATAATCTGACCGCGGAGGCAGATGTCACGGATTTTTTAGGGGCCATACATGAGAAAGGTTATAAATTCTATCCGTCCATATGCTGGTGTATTGCCAATACGGTAAACAGTGATGTGGATTTCCGCTGTGCAAAAGTGGACGGAGCCATAGGGTATTACGAGAGCCTGAGCCCTTGCTATACGCTTATGCGTAAAGGGGAAGGGCATCTGTTTACGCATATGGTCACCAATTTTGACAAGGATTTTAACAGCTTCTATAAAGCGTTTCTGGAAGATAAGGAGAAGGCCGAGAACGGCAGCACCCTGTACTATTACGGGAATCCTGTCCCGGGCTGCGTGGACATAACCATATTGCCGAACACGGCGTATGCGTCCATCTGCTATGTGCGTCCGGCTTCCTTCGTAAATCCAGGATCGGGCAGCGAGAGTTACATACCTTTTATCACAGTGGGAAAATATCAGGAGAGGGACGGAAGGATGAAGATGTCCGTGACGGGAAACTTTAACCATGCAGCAAATGACGGGTATCATGCAGAGAAATTTTTCCGTATGCTCCAGGAAAATCTGGATACGTTTTCTGCATAGCCTGTACAGCCGCGGGCAGGAGTCTGGGTTCCTGCACAGATACAGATGACCAGGCCGGGACGCGGATATCTGCGCCCCGGCCTGTGAGTTTACATAATAAAGATTACTGACCCTGATACTGGAACCAGTCAAAGTCAGCGTGACCGGTACTGGGCTGGTGGTTGGAACTGGTATACATGCCCAGATATACACCTGTAAACCCGTTGTTTACAACAGAGCTTAAAAGAGAGGCGTCCACCCCGGACAGGAAAGGAAGCAGTTCGGATTCGCTGTACCCATAATAAAAATCGTAGTCAGTGGTATTTCCCTGAACACTTAAATACAGGCGTCTGCTGTCCTTTATTTCTGTTTCTTTTACCAGAGTGCGGCAGCCGTTTTCTGTTTTGTAGAACTGCAGGAAAGGTGTGCCGTCTTTTTTCTTCATAACCATCAGATAGTGGAAACGGTCATCCTGTACCAGCGCTATACCTGCCTCCTCACAGTCTGAAGCAGGCTGGAACTCCATGGCGGTTTTTGCCAAAAAGCTTTTGTGCCGCTGTCTGCGTCCGATGAAAGACGGGGTGCAGATCTCTTCCATGACCTGAGGTCTTGTCATAAGGCGCAGAAAGCCGGGGCGCTCTGTGAGGGAATAGAAGGCTTCTACTGGAGGGTGGATGGTATTCCACTGCATCTGGAGGGTTTCGTCTTCAAAATTGTCGGATTCCGGCATAAGCGGATATATGGTGCGCGGCAGTTTGGGAAGACGCTCCTCCTCCTGCACAAGCCCTGTTTCATTGTCGATCATAGGCCAGCCGTCTTCTGCCCATACAAAAGGCACCATGAAAGTCTCGCGTCCAAGATTGTAGTGCCCGCCCTGGTAGGGGCGCACAGCAAGCAGCACCATCCACCATTCCCCGTTCTGGGTATCCACAATATCTGCATGTCCGGTAACGGAGATTGGATTCAGGAGAGGCATATGCCTGTGTGTCAGAATAGGATTTCTGGGGCAGATCTCATAATCACCGTCAATGGTACGGCAGCGCCCCATCTGTACACTGTGGGTGACAAAGGTACCGCCCTCTGCCACTAACAGGTAATAATATCCGTCCTTTTTATAAATATGGGGGGCCTCGATCCACTTGCTTCTTGTTTTCTTTCCGTCCCAGATAATGGTTCTGGGGCCTTTGAACTGCAGGGTATCAGGGTCTAATTCATTTAAGTAAATACCGTGATGCCCTTCATAGAGCTTCTCCTCACTGATGAAGTTACCCACGTACCATACAGAGCCGTCATCATCAAAAAACAGGCTGGAGTCGATGCCGTCAGCACCGTCCACCACAACCGGGTCACTCCAGGGTCCTGCAGGATTTTTTGCTGTTATGATATAATTATCGCGTTTTGCCTCACGTCCTTCGGAAACGAACGTATTAATAATATAAAAGGTCCCTTCATGGAAACGGATGCTGGGTGCCCAAAGCCCCTCACTGGTTTCGCAGTTTTTGTAGTTGAGTTGATCCGGCCTGTGGATGCCGTGGCCGATCTGCTCCCAGTGGACCAGATCCCTGCTGTGGAAAATGGGAAGTCCTGGATAGTAGACAAAGGATGAGGTCACCATGTAGTAGTCATCTCCCACACGGCAGATGGATGGGTCCGGGTAGAAACCCGGCAGAAGCGGGTTGTGAAAAGTTTCTTTTAGCATATCGTATTCTCCTTTACAAAATTTCTCCATTTTCTTCATTATAGGCAGGGAATCCATTTTGGTAAATAGAAAAAAACGCCTTTTCCCTGGAAAAAAACGTGATAAAAACATTTTTACAAAACCAGCTCCGTATAGTATAATGGGCAATACAATGAAAGTAGTAACATAATACATATGAACAGGAGAAAACTATGGATTTATTAACGTTATTTACGCTGGCGGTTGGCCTGTCCATGGATGCTTTTGCTGTTTCTATCTGCAAAGGGCTTTCCATGGAGAAGCTGAGCATAAAGAACATGACAGCCATTGGCCTCTGGTTTGGCGGATTCCAGGCGTTGATGCCGGTGATCGGTTATCTGCTGGGAGTACAGTTCAAGAGCAAAATAACTGCCATTGACCATTGGATCGCTTTTATCCTGCTGGGATTTATCGGTATCAATATGATACGGGAGTCCCTGGATAAAGGAGAATCCTGTCCTGTGGCCGGGGTGGATGTAAAGACCATGTTCCCTCTGGCTGTGGCAACCAGCATTGACGCGCTGGCAGTGGGGATCACCTTTGCCTTTCTGGATGTGGCCATCGTTCCAGCTGCCAGCTTCATCGGCATTGTCACATTTGTCTGTTCCATCTTTGGAGTGAAGGTGGGAAATGTCTTTGGCACAAAGTACAAAGCCAAAGCGGAACTTGCGGGCGGTATTATACTGGTGCTCCTGGGGTTGAAAATACTGTTGGAGCATCTGGGTATACTGTGATAAACAAAGAATCAAAAAAGAGAGAGGAGAAATGAGATGAAAAAATTGTTTAAAAGCCTTCCGGTGCGTCTGTTGATCGGCGTAGTTCTGGGTATGGTGATCGGCCTTGTGGCAAACGAGGCTGTCATGAATGTGGTGGTGACTGTCAAATACATTCTGGGGCAGGTGATCACCTTCTGTGTTCCCCTGATCATTATTGGATTTATTGCGCCGTCCATCACCAAGATGGGAAATAACGCGTCAAAAATGCTGGGCGTGGCCTTGTCCATCGCCTACATTTCTTCCATAGGAGCTGCATTTATGGCAATGGGGGCAGGCTACGGGCTGATTCCCCACCTGTCCATACAGTCTGAGGTGGAGGGGCTGAAGGAACTGCCCAATGTGGTGTTCCAGCTTGATATCCCGCAGATCATGCCGGTTATGAGTGCGCTGGTATTTTCCATCATGCTGGGTCTGGCGGCAGCGTGGACAAAAGCCCGCTATACAACCGCCATTCTGGATGAGTTCCAGAAAATCGTGCTGAAGATCGTGACAAAATTCATTATTCCCATACTGCCGTTTTTCATTGCTTCCACCTTCTGCGGACTGGCATATGAGGGAACGATCACAAAGCAGCTTCCCGTATTTTTAAAAGTCATTGTCATCGTCATGGCAGGACATTACATCTGGCTTGCGCTTCTGTACGGTATAGCCGGTGCATATTCCGGAAAAAACCCGATGGAAGTTCTGAAATACTACGGACCTGCTTATCTGACCGCAGTGGGTACTATGTCCAGTGCAGCGACTCTGGCAGTGGCTCTTGAGGGTGCAAGAAAGTCAAAAGTCCTGAGAAAAGATATGGTGAATTTCGGTATCCCGCTGTTTGCAAATATCCACCTGTGCGGTTCTGTGCTGACAGAGGTGTTCTTTGTCATGACAGTATCTAAAATACTCTATGGTGAGCTGCCGTCTGTGGGGATGATGGTGCTGTTCTGTATGCTGCTGGGTGTGTTTGCCATCGGAGCTCCTGGTGTGCCGGGCGGTACGGTTATGGCGTCCCTGGGGCTTATTACAGGTGTCCTGCTCTTTGATGAGACGGGAACCGCTCTGATGCTGACGATCTTCGCGCTTCAGGACAGCTTCGGAACAGCCTGCAATGTGACCGGAGACGGTGCCCTGACTCTGTTTTTAACAGGATATGCGGAGAAACACAATGTGAAAGAGCAGGAGCTGAATATAGAATTCTGATCGTGATCGTTCAACAGGTCTGCGCCGGACTGCATTTCATGCAGCCCGGCGTTTGTCTTGCCAGAACAAGTTGGCAGAAGGCCGGACTGTATGAAAAAAAACACTTGTGTTTGTCAGACGAATATGATAAAGTATAAAACGTTGTGAAAACAACGACTCTGGAGAGTCTCAGTAAGAGCGCCGAAGGTGTACAGCAGTTTCATCAGCTGCCAATCTCTCAGGCAAAAGGACAGAGTATACACAGATAATATCTTGTATATGTTTTGTCGTACTCTTATGGAGGCTGTGGGAAACCACAGTCTTTTTTGTTTATGATAACAGAAAACATACGGCGTGTGGTATTTATGAAAAAGAGAGGACGGAAGAAAAAATGTTACAGGTAGTTTTGCAGAAAGTGAATCACTTTATCACATGGTTTGACCAGGTGGTGTGGGGACCGCCGCTGATCGTTTTGATCCTAACGATAGGTATTTACCTGACGGTGAGAATGGGATTTTTACAGATCAGGCATCTGGGAAAAGCACTGAAGTTCATGGTTAAGAATGAGGATGGGGGCAACGGTGAGGTGACCAGCTTCGGCGCCCTCTGTACAGCCATGTCAGCCACCATCGGTACGGGTAATATTGTGGGAGTGGCAACCGCTCTTGCGGCAGGCGGCCCGGGAGCGCTGTTCTGGATGGTGCTGGCAGCCTTCTTCGGTATGGCCACAAAATACGCAGAGGGCGTTCTTGCCATAAAATACCGTACCATTGACAGTGACGGGCATGTGCTGGGCGGACCTTTTTATTATATAGAAAACGGAATGGGAGTCAGGTGGAGATGGCTGGCTAAGATATTCGCCTTTTTCGGAGCCGGCGTGGGGCTTCTGGGAATCGGGACCTTTACCCAGGTAAATGGTATATCCTCTGCGGTATGCAACTTTTTTGACCCGGAAAAAGCCAATACGGTATCTCTGCTGGGCGGCAGTTACTCTATTGCCACCGTCATCGCGGGTCTTATTCTGACTGTGTGCGTGGGCCTGGTAGTCATCGGCGGGCTGAAGCGGATTGCACAGGTTTCTCAGGTTGTTGTGCCGTTTATGGCTGTTTTATATTTTATATTTGCGTTTATTATCCTTGTGACCCATCTGGGAGAGATTCCGGCTGCTGCAGTGTCTATTGTAAAAAGCGCGTTTTCCGGCAGCGCCCTGGCGGGAGGTGCCATGGGAACCATGATGGTTGCCATGCAGAAGGGAATTGCCAGAGGTATTTTCTCCAATGAAGCGGGACTTGGCAGTGCGCCTATCGCAGCCGCGGCAGCACAGACAAAATCTCCGGTTCGTCAGGGTCTTGTATCTATGACGGGTACTTTTATTGACACTATTGTCATATGCACAATGACAGGCCTGTCCATCGTTGTGACAGGAACCTGGAACGCAGGACTGGAGGGTGTGGCTATTACAACCGCCGCATTCCAGAAAGGGCTGCCGTTTCCACCTGTTGTGGCGTCGGTAGTGCTGATGGTATGCCTTGTGTTTTTTGCCTTTACTACCATCCTGGGATGGAATTATTATGGGGAGCGCTGCATTGAATATCTCTTCAACAGAAACAGGAAGGTGGTCAAGGGGTACCGCTGGCTGTATATCCTGGCAATTTTTATCGGACCTTATATGACTGTGCAGGCTGTATGGAACATTGCCGATATCTTCAATGCCCTCATGGCATTCCCCAATCTGATCGCGCTGGCAGCTCTGAGCCGTGTAGTGTTTGCGGAGACAAAAGCTTATTTCGGGAAAGCTGCTGAATGATATTTCAGAGGTGCAGGCTTAATTGTAGAGAGCAGAGATATGGCCAGAGGTGTATAGTAATGGATACAGACATACTCTGGAACATCCGGAAGTGAAAAAACGGCTGTCAGTCAGAAAAGCAGCCGTAATTTCCCTTCTGGATTTTTTATACAAAAAAATGGATAAAAATAGTAAAGATTAGACTATGCAAACTTGTCGAAATGTATTATAATAAGAACAAAGAAAGTCGTCCGGTTTAAGGAAAATTAAGAGATTTGCTGTTGCAACTTGTCGAGAAAAAAGGTATCATGAAATGGAATATCTAGTGTAAGCGGAGATGGGAGTATAATGATGGAAGACGAAAGAGATCTGGAGTACGAGCGGCGAAGACAGGAACGCATGCGCAGACGAAGGCTTGAGAAGAAGCGGCAGATGCGCAGACGAAGGATAATGCGCCTGGTAGCTATGGCAGCAGTATTGGTGCTGGTGATCGGTCTGGTGGGAACAGGCATACATAAGCTGATTTCGGGTAAGACAGGGGTCCCGAAAGAAGGCGCTGTGGAGGTTAAGGCTCAGACTACCTCCCAGGAAGACACATCAGCAGCCACAAAACAGCCGGTTATGGGAGCCGCAGATTTGGCGAAAATGACATCCGCCGGTGTGATGGGCTGGCAGCAGGACGACAAGGGCTGGTGGTACCGTGACACGGACGGAACCTTTTTTAAAGGTGGCTGGAAAGAGATTGACGGCTCGAAATACTATTTTGATGAGAACGGCTATATGAAAACCGGATGGCTGGAGCTGGAAGGTGAAGACTACTTTTTTGATGACAGCGGAAAATACGATGAGACAAAGAAGCGGCCCATGGTTGCCTTGACTTTTGATGATGGTCCGGGGGAACATACAGAAGAACTGCTGGATTGTCTGACAAAAAATAATGCAAAGGCTACATTCTTTATGCTGGGTTCCAATGCAGCGGCGTTTCCTGATGTAGTGAAGGATTTGAAGGATACCGGTATGGAACTGGGGAATCATACATATGACCATCTGGATCTGACTACGTTAGATTCTGAGAGTGTCACCAGTCAGATCACAAGGACCAATGATGCCATTTCCAGTGCGGCAGGTGTGCCTGCGACTGTGATGCGCCCGCCGGGCGGCGCTTATAATGAGTCCGTGCAGGCCGCAGTTGGGATGCCGGTGATCATGTGGAGTATTGATACAAAGGACTGGTTGACTAAGAGTGAGGACCAGACGTATCAGGTGACCGTTGACAATGTTAAAGACGGTTCTATCGTCCTGATGCACGATATTCATGAATGGTCTGTAAAAGCAGCTATCCGTGTGATCCCGGAACTGGTGGAACAAGGCTACAAACTGGTAACCGTAAGTGAATTGGCAGAAGCCAAGGGTATAAAGCTGGAAAATGGTGCCGCTCATTACTTCTTCGGCGAAGGAGAGCAGCAGGTAGAGTAGTGTGGCAGGTGAATTACGGACATACCCCCTCAGACAGAGATGCCTGAGGGGTATTTTTATGCCCATCATGAGAACTGGCATGGTTAAAGAGGATGGTATGCCGGTCACTGTCAGGCGCAATGCTTACGGCAGGCAGTTGGGAAGTTTTCAGACTGTTGAGGACATGAAGGGAATAGGGCAGTTTCCCATGACATTTATACGGGCGCCTTATATAGAAGAGGTGTGGGGTGATGCAGAGATGTCACTGGCGGAATTAGTAGCAGCCCGTTATGGCAGTCAGCTTGGCCTGGCTTTTCATCCGGAGCTTACCGGCAATGCTGAAATACACAGGTATTCGCCATAATATGCCTTTAAGTAAAGTTCTTTCATCTCAGACATCAGAGGATATCTGGGGGTAGCGCCGGTACATTGGTCAAAATTCTGACAACAGGAAGGGGCTAAGAGGGGAAATGGGCGGGTGAAAACACCCGCCCATATAAATTTCAGGATTATTTATTCTCCGTAATAAGCTTTCAGATAGATTTCTTTCATCTCAGACATCAGCGGATATCTGGGGTTGGCACCTGTACACTGGTCATTGAAGGCATCTTCCACCATCTGGTCCAGGGTAGCAAGGAATGCTTTCTCATCTATGCCATATTCTCTGATCGTCCGCTTGATTCCAACTCTTTCTTTCAGTTTGGCAATGGCCTCGATAAAATTGTCAAACACTTCATCATCGTTTTTGCCCTTGATGCCGATAAAACGTGCAACCTCGCAGTACCTCTCCTTTGCGTGAGGATAAGGGTACTGGGAGAAGGTTCCCATCTTAACCGGAGCCGGGTCAGCGTTGTAGCGCATTACCAGTTCGATCAGCAGGGAGTTGGCTATGCCGTGCTGTACATGATGGTAAGCACCCAGCTTATGCGCCATGGAGTGGCAGATTCCCAGGAATGCATTGGCAAAAGCCATACCGGCCAGTGTGGAGGCATTTGCCATTTTCTCTCTTGCAACCGGGTCACCGGCGCCATTCTCGTATGCGGACGGCAGATAATCAAAGATAAGCTGTACCGCTTTCAGCGCAATACCATCGGTGTAATCGGTAGCCATAATGGAAGCGTATGCTTCTAAGGCATGGGTCAGGGCGTCAATACCGGAGGAGCTTGTCAGTCCCTTTGGCTGGCTCATCATGAAGTCCACATCTATGATCGCCATGTTTGGCAGAAGTTCATAGTCTGCGATAGGCCATTTGGTACCGGTGGTCTTGTCCGTGATGATGGCAAAAGGTGTTACCTCGGAACCTGTACCTGAAGATGTGGGAACAGATACCATCAGTGCCTTTTCTCCCATCTTGGGGAACTCATAGACTCGCTTGCGGATATCCATGAAGTCCATGGCTAAATCCTCAAAATCACATTCCGGGTGTTCATACATGAGCCACATGATTTTGGCAGCATCCATAGCGGAACCGCCGCCCAGGGCAATGATCACATCAGGGCCGAAGGCATTTAACTGCTCCAGGCCTTTCTGCGCACACTGCAGAGTGGGGTCAGGTGTTACATCAAAGAAACAGCTGTACGGAATGCCCATCTCATCCAGTTTGTCTGTGATAGGTTTGGTATGGCCGTTCTGATACAGGAATGTATCGGTTACCAGGAAGGCTTTTTTCTTGCCGTATACGTGTTTCAGCTCATCGAGAGCAACCGGCAGACAGCCTTTTTTGAAATATACCTTTTCCGGGACTCTGAACCAAAGCATGTTCTCTCTCCTTTCGGCAACGGTTTTGGTATTCAGCAAGTGTTTGACACCTACGTTCTCGGATACAGAGTTGCCGCCGTAGGAACCGCAGCCCAGGGTCAGGGACGGAGCCAGCTTGAAGTTGTAAAGGTCACCGATTCCTCCATGGGAGGATGGGGTGTTGACCAGGATACGGCAGGCCTTCATGCGGTCTGCGTGCTGTGCCATTTTCTCCGTCTGGGACGGATGAATATATAAGGATGCAGTATGTCCATAGCCGCCGTCTTTGATTAACTGGTCAGCCATGTCTAGTGCTGTATCAAAGTCCTTTGCTTTATAGAGGGCAAGGACAGGGGATAATTTCTCATGCGCAAATGGTTCTGAGATATCCACGGAAGTTACCTCGCCGATGAGGATTTTCGTCTCTTTGGGGACAATTACGCCTGCCATCTCTGCAATGACTGCTGCAGGCTGGCCTACGATCTTAGGATTGACGGTACCGGCTTCTGTCAGGATGATCTTGCGTACCTTGTCAAGGTCTGTCTTGTTTAACACATGGCAGCCCCTCTTTATAAATTCCTTTTTCACATCATCGTAGATATCTGCCACTGCAGTAACGGACTGCTCAGAAGCACAGATCATGCCGTTGTCAAAGGTCTTGGAATGGATAACAGAATATACCGCCGTAGGTACATCACAGGAGCTGTCCATAATAACAGGGACATTACCGGGACCAACACCGATCGCCGGTTTCCCGGAGGAGTACGCGGCTTTGACCATTCCGGGGCCGCCTGTTGCCAGGATAACATCCACGGATTTCATCAGTTCGTTGGAAAGCTCAATGGTGGGCTCTTCAACCCAGCCGATAATACCTTCCGGCGCGCCTGCTTTCACTGCGGCATCCAGTACGATCTTCGCTGCTTCGATGGTACATTTTTTAGCTCTCGGATGAGGACTGATGATGATGGCATTTCTTGTTTTCAGACAGATCAGGCATTTGAAGATGGCTGTGGATGTGGGGTTGGTGGTGGGGATGACCGCACCCACGATGCCCACCGGTTCAGCGATCTTTTTAATGCCGTATGAGGTGTCCTGTTCCACCACACCGCAGGTCTTAACACGTTTGTATGTGTTATAAGTATACTCGGCTGCGTAATGGTTCTTGATAACTTTGTCCTCCACAATGCCCATTCCGGTCTCGGCGACAGCCAGCTTTGCCAGCGGAATACGCTGTTTGTTGGCTGCCATGGCTGCCTCGAAGAAAATCCTGTCTACCTGCTCTTGTGTGAAGGCGGAAAACTTTCTCTGTGCTTCTCTCATGGAAGCGATTTTTTCCTGCAGTGCTTCCACGCTGTTGACGGGTTCCGGGGCTTTGTTCTCTGGATTTTTTGCCATAGAAATCCTCCTTAAAAATTTTTGGGTTTGAGCCCTTACTCAATTGAAGTACTTGAAATTTTTATGTTCCGTCTTATCGGTTGGTATAAATTATTTTACCATAAAATGGATGGAAAAACAACAAAAACCAATAAATATTTTGTATAAATTATTAAAAGTCAGAATATTGCAGAATATTCTGAAAAATACAGACAAAAGAATGCCGCTATACCAAAGACGGTATAACGGCATCTGCATTTATTATTTTTTATACCCTTCACGTTTACGGAGGCGGGCGTCCAGAATTTTCTTGCGGATCCTGAGGGACTTAGGGGTCACTTCAAGCAGTTCATCTGTGTCAATGAACTCCAGCGCCTGCTCCAGGCTGAGAACCTTTGGCGGAGTGAGCTTCTGGGCTTCATCAGCGGAGGAGGAGCGTGTATTGGTCAGATGTTTGGTCTTACATACATTCAGCTCAATATCTTCCGGTTTGGCGCTCTCGCCGATCACCATACCGCTGTACACTTTCTCGCCGGCGCTGACAAAAAGTGTACCTCTGTCCTGGGCGGAGAAGAGGCCGTAGGTTACGGTCTCACCTGCCTCAAAGGCGATCAAAGAACCAAGCTTGCGGTAGAACATATCACCTTTGTACGGAGCGTAGCCGTCGAAGGCAGTGTTTATGATTCCGGTACCCTTTGTGGAGGTAAGGAAATCGCCGCGGAAACCGATAAGTCCTCTGGAAGGGATATGGTATTCCAGACGCACGGTTCCGTCACTTGACGGGCTCATGCCCTGCAGTTCACCTTTACGCTCATTTAATTTATTAATGATGGTTCCTGAGAATTCTTCCGGTACATCTATATAGGCGATCTCTACAGGTTCCATTTTCTTGCCGCGCTCATCTTCGTGATAGATGACTTCCGCTTTGCTGACTGCGAACTCGTAGCCTTCCCGGCGCATATTTTCAATCAATACGGAGAGATGAAGCTCACCCCTTCCGGATACTTTAAAGCAGTCTGTGCTCTCCGTATCTTCCACGCGGAGACTCACGTCAGTATTCAGCTCACGCATCAGGCGCTCCCTTAAATGGCGGGAGGTGATGAATTTACCTTCCTGACCTGCCAGCGGGCTGTCGTTTACCAGGAAATTCATGGAGATGGTGGGCTCTGATATTTTCTGGAAAGGAATGGCTTCCGGATTGTCCGGTGAGCAGAGGGTATCACCGATATGGATGTCCGCAATACCCGATATGGCTACAATGGAACCAAAGCCTGCTTCTTTTACCTCTACTTTTCCGAGTCCGTCGAATTCATAGAGTTTGCTGATCTTAACTTTTTTCTTTTTATCCGGGTCATGATGGTTCAGAAGGAGCACTTCCTGGTTTACGGAGATGGAACCGTTCTCCACCTTGCCCACACCAATACGTCCTACATATTCATTGTAGTCAATGGTGCTGATAAGAACCTGTGTGCCTGCTTCCGGGTCACCTTCCGGAGCAGGGATGTATTTGAGAATGGTCTCAAATAAAGGCTCCATATTCTCCGGTGAATCAGATAAGTCCAGAACTGCATGGCCTGCCTTGGCGGAGGCGTACAGGAACGGACAGTCAAGCTGGTCATCAGAGGCATCCAGATCCATAAGGAGTTCCAGCACCTCGTCGATCACCTCATCGGGACGTGCTTCCGGGCGATCGATCTTATTGATACATACAATAACATGCAGGTCAAGCTCCAGGGCTTTTTTCAGCACGAATTTGGTCTGGGGCATAGCGCCCTCGAAGGCATCCACCAGCAGGATGACGCCGTTCACCATTTTCAGGACACGCTCCACTTCGCCGCCGAAATCTGCATGGCCTGGTGTATCTATGATATTGATTTTTGTATCCTTATAGTAAATTGCTGTATTTTTAGAAAGTATTGTGATACCGCGCTCGCGTTCAATATCATTGGAGTCCATAACGCGTTCCTGGACTTCCTGGTTTTCGCGGAAGACACCGCTCTGTTTCAGAAGCTGATCCACGAGAGTCGTTTTGCCGTGGTCAACATGGGCAATGATTGCTACGTTTCTGATGTTTTCTCTTTTCGTTTTCATAAATAACCTCTTTTCTAATGGAAAAACCGCATTTTTACGGCTAAATCCAGTCACATTCTATCACACTTATGAGTAAATACAAAGTGGAAATAAATATTTTTTTCAAAAAAATGAAAAAAAGTTGTTCTAAAAAAAGTATGACCAGAATAAATATGATATAGACAAAATACAAGTCAGAGGAAGGGGTAAATAATTCAATGGCAGATAAAATAATTGAAAACAATCAGGTATCCATCATGGGAGCCATCGCATCAGAGTTTGAGAAAAGTCACGAGGTATACGGAGAAGGATTCTACATGGTGGATGTGCTGGTAAAGCGTCTCAGCGGTTCCGAGGACAGAATACCGCTCATGGTTTCCGAGAGGCTGGTGGATGTGACACAGAGCTATATCGGCGAGTACATACAAGTGCAGGGGCAGTTCCGCTCCTACAACAGACATGAGGAGAAGAAAAACCGTCTGGTTCTCTCTGTGTTTGTGCGGGAACTTACATTTGTGGAGGAGGAAGACGAATCCATAGAGACAAATCTTATCGAATTGAATGGATATATCTGTAAGCCGCCGGTCCATCGTATGACGCCGCTGGGCAGGGAGATCGCAGATATCCTGCTGGCTGTGAACAGGCCTTATGGAAAATCCGACTACATACCGTGCATCTGCTGGGGCAGAAACGCCAATTTTGCCAAATCTTTCGAGGTGGGCGGACGCCTGCATATCTGGGGCAGGATCCAGAGCAGGGAATATATTAAGAAGCTGAGTGAGACAGACACTGAAAAAAGGATCGCATACGAGGTATCTGTAAGCAAGCTGGAATATGGAGAGACATACAGCTAAATGAGATGAAGCCTGAGATTCCAATATTGCATTATTTGGCCATGTGTAGTAATATATACACAACTCTTAAATAAAGCGTCATAGAATCCGCAAGAGGTGTAATGTATGGAAAATGAAGGATTAGTGCAGATATACTGTGGACCTGGCAAGGGCAAGACCAGTGTGGCGATCGGGCAGGCGATACGTGCTGTGGGTCATGGGAAGACTGCAATTGTCATCCAGTGCCTGAAAGGAAGAGCAACTTCCGAGCTGGATTACCTGTCTGTTCTGGAACCGAATGTAAGGCTGTTCCGATTTGAGAAAAAGGATAAGTATTACGAAGATCTGAGTGATGAGGAGAAGCAGGAAGAAAACTGCAATATCAGGAATGGTCTTAACTACGCCAGAAAGGTATTGGTTACACAGGAATGTGACATGCTGATTCTGGACGAAATTCTGGGAGCGGTGGAGTTCGGGATCATAACCGAGGAAGAGGTTGAGGAACTGATCCGGACGAAGGATGAGGAGACTGAGCTGATTCTGACCGGTAATGTGGTGCCCGTGCGTCTGAGGGAGGCAGCCGACAGGGTTGTTTCTCTGGAGGTTATAAAATAAAGGCTGTACAAACAGCCGAAAAGTTGCTGATAACACAGGAAGAAAAAGCAGTATTGCAGACATAAGGAGGAGAAAAATGGCTATTTTTACAGGTGCAGGTGTTGCGATCGTTACACCCATGAAAGAAAATGGTGACGTAAATTTTGAAAAACTGGGAGAAATTCTGGAGGAACAGATTAAGGAGGGTACAGATTCCATCGTGATCTGCGGAACCACAGGAGAGTCTTCCACGCTCACCCATGAAGAACATCTGGAGACCATTAAGTACACAATTGACAAAGTGAATAAGAGGATCCCGGTCATCGCCGGAACCGGCTCGAACTGTACGGAGACAGCGATCTACTTATCCACAGAGGCGGAAAAGTATGGTGCAGACGGAGTTCTCCTTGTAACTCCTTACTATAATAAGGCTACTCAGAAGGGCCTCATCGAACATTACACAAAAATTGCTGAGTCTATTAGAATTCCGGTGATCCTCTACAATGTGCCAAGCCGCACGGGGATTAATATCCAGCCTAAGACGGTTGCATATTTAGTGGAGCATGTGGAGAACATTGTTGGTATCAAGGAAGCTTCCGGGGACATTGCACAGGTAGCGGAGATGGCTGCTCTGACCAAAGGAAAGCTTGATATCTATTCCGGAAATGACAACCAGATCGTACCGCTTATGTCTTTGGGCGGAAAAGGTGTGATCTCTGTGCTCTCCAACGTTGCGCCGAGATACACCCATGATATGGTAGAAAAATATTTGAACGGGGATGTAAAAGAAAGCTGTGACATGCAGTTAAATGCCATGCCTCTGATCAACGCCCTGTTCCTGGAAGTTAATCCGATTCCTGTAAAAGCTGCCATGAACCTGATGGGCATGGAGGTAGGTCCGCTCCGTTCCCCGCTCACAGAGATGGAAGAGGCAGGCAGGGAAAAGCTGAAAGAGGAAATGGTAAAATTCGGCCTGAAGCTGGCATAATACCAGCCATATCCGTTTTATAAGACCGCCTTTGGTGATGGAGCTTGTGATAGCAAATTTTATTTTTTGGTACAGACTGTGCAGCAAATGTACAGCCCTGTACGGAACAGCTATGAAAGAGGTACAAAAGATGATTAGAATAATTATGAGCGGCTGCAACGGTCATATGGGGCAGGTCATATGCGGACTTGTGAAAGATGACCCGGAGGCTTGTATTGTGGCGGGCATAGATCTTGTTGATAACCGTGACAACGGATATCCGGTGTTCACCAATATAAATGACTGTGATGTGCAGGCAGATGCGATGATTGATTTTTCATCTGCAAAAGCCACAGAATCTGTATTGGCCTATTGTACGGCAAAGAAGCTGCCTCTGGTCCTGTGCACAACAGGGCTTAGTGAGGAGCAGCTTGCGCATGTGGCAGAGGCATCCAAGAGTACAGCAGTGCTGCGCTCCGCCAATATGTCCCTGGGGATCAATACACTTCTGAAGCTGGTGCAGGAGGCTGCAAAGGTTCTGGCCCAGGCAGGCTTTGACATGGAGATCGTTGAAAAGCACCACAACCAGAAGGTGGATGCGCCCAGCGGTACGGCCCTGGCTTTGGCGGACAGCTTGAATGAAGCCATGGACAACCGATATCACTATGTCTATGACAGAAGCCAGACCCGTGAGAAGCGTGATGCCAAGGAAATCGGCCTGTCTGCTGTCCGCGGGGGAAGCATTGTGGGAGAACATGAAGTGATTTTCGCAGGTCCGGACGAGGTGATCGAATTCAAGCACACCGCGTACTCGAAAGCCGTATTCGGCAAAGGTGCTGTGGAGGCTGCCAAATTTCTGAAGGGTAAAGGCCCGGGCATGTACAATATGAGCAATGTTATCAATGGCTGATCACTAACGGGAAGTGCGCAGTGCGGGCTTTATACTGTTATGTAAAAATTTAAAATTTATTTTTAAACCGCCGTAAGACTGTGTAGATGCAGTGTTGTTTTACGGCGGTTTTTCCATTTTATCCGGCATATCTGCCCATACATAAAATCTTACGGAAACGCACATATTAATCGTGACAGTAAAAGTGCCAATAAAGTGCCTTTTATCGTTAAGTACAAAGAGGAAAAGGAGAAACGACCATGCGTAAGATGAAGAAACTTTTATTAAGTGTCCTTCTGGCCGGTGTACTGTGCGTGACAGCCGGATGCGGTGCCACAGATAATGGTGACAACAATGCAGCAACAGAGGACAACAAAGCCGGTGACAACAAAGCCGGTGACAACAAAGCTGGTGACAACAAGGCGAATGATAACAAGAATGGGGCAAATGACGCCAACACTACTGACAGGAACAATGAGAATCCTGCAACAGATAACGGCGCAGCCAATGACACAGGTACAGGAAGCGGAGAAGCCGGCACAGGCGACGGCATGGTAGGTGACCTTGGTGAAGACATCAAAGACGGTGTGGAAGACCTGGGCGATGATGTGAAAAGAGGAGCAGAGGATGTAGGCGACGCAGTGGAAAATAACGCTGACAATGCCACAGACAACAATGCCAATAACAATAACAACAATACTACCACAAATACTCCGTAATTTCTGTATGCGGCAGATACACCAGGAAACCGGGTATCTGCCACTACATATAGTGTATTGCAAAGTAAGGAAACAATACTCTATACAAAAAACTTATAATAGTTAAAATTTTCTAAAAACTGTTGAACAAACGCAGGAATATTGATATAATAAGAATACATTACAGGAGTAAACAACCTGTAAAATACACGTTAAAGGGGTTGGACATCATGAAGTTTATTATAAGCGGAAGAAACATTGATATTACGGACGGATTAAGAAGTGCGGTAGAGGACAAGCTTGGAAAGCTGGAAAAATTCTTCACAGATGACACCGAGATACATGTAACACTGAGCGTAGAAAAAGAACGTCAGAAAATTGAGGTGACCATTCCGGTAAAAGGTAATATCATCCGCTCTGAACAGGTGAGTAACGATATGTATGTCTCCATCGACCTGGTAGAAGAGATCATCGAAAGACAGTTACGAAAATATAGGAAAAAAATCATCGACAAAAAACAGAACGCAGGGACCTTCCAGCAGGCATTTATGGAGAAGGACTTTGAAGATGAGAATACCAACGAGATCAAGATCATCCGTACCAAGAAATTCGGATTCAAACCTATGTATCCAGAAGATGCATGTGTACAGATGGAACTGTTAGGACACAACTTTTTCGTTTTCCTGAATGCTGAGACGGAAGAAGTGAATGTTGTTTATAAGAGAAAGGGAAATACTTACGGGCTGATCGAGCCGGATTTTAATGAATAAGAAAAATAAGAGTGAAAAAAGGCTTCGGTGAATCCGGAGCCTTTTTGGAAGAAAGAATTACAGTAATTCTGAAATGAAAAAGGGGGAATAAGACTTTGAAAATGAACATATCACTGCGACTGTGCGGTGATGATGGACAGAAGATTTTTGGAAAAGGGATAGCACAGCTTCTCCGGCTGATAGACACGGAAGGTTCCATGAATGCCGCAGTGAAGAGGATGGGAATTGCCTACAGCAAGGCATGGAAGATACTCCGTAATGCGGAAACCCAACTGGGGTTTGAACTGGTGGCAAAACAGACCGGAGGCAGGAATGGGGGCGGTTCCGTACTGACTCCTAAGGGGCGAAGCTTTTTGGAAAAATTTGAAGCCTTTGAAAGTGAGTCCAAAGTGTTTTTTACAGGCGGTGTGGCAAGATATGGAATATTCCGAAAAACGCTCCAGGAATATCTGAAGCTGGAGGTATGTACCCACAGTCTGGCACAGTATGCAGGTGCTATAGGGGCTGCCGTGATCGCAAGTGAGAAACAAAGAGTGAAGCAGTAACGCAGGAAACTGCCTGCGGGGGAGGAGTCCGGTTTGCCGGACTTCTTTTTTTTGTTGTTTTCAAAGAAAGAAAGTGTTACAATATAAAGTAATGTGGAATAATATCCACGAAAATAGGTTTTCCTATTTGTATGGAAACCCTACAGCAGTCTGAAAATTGGAAAATTAGGAGCATAAAACATGAGTTTAGTTCAAAAAATGTTTGGAACCCACAGTGAGAGGGAATTAAAACGTATCACTGCCACTGTGGACAAAATCGAAGCTCTGCGCCCCACCATGCAGGCGTTAAGTGACGACGAGCTGCGCGGTAAGACCAGGGAATATAAAAAACGTCTGGAAGAAGGAGAGACACTGGATGACCTGCTGCCGGAAGCATTTGCTACGGTGAGAGAGGCTGCCAAGCGTGTGCTGAATATGGAGCACTACAGGGTGCAGCTCATCGGCGGTATTATCCTTCATCAGGGCCGTATTGCCGAGATGAAGACAGGTGAAGGTAAAACCCTTGTTTCCACACTCCCGGCATATTTAAATGCACTGGAAGGACAAGGCGTACACATTGTAACCGTCAACGATTACCTGGCACACCGTGATGCGGAGTGGATGGGCAAGGTCCATGAGTTTTTGGGACTGACCGTAGGTGTGGTCCTGAACTCCATGAAAAATGACGAGAGACGCACGCAGTACGCGTGTGATATCACTTATGTGACCAACAACGAGCTGGGATTCGACTACCTGCGTGACAACATGGTGATCTACAAAGAGCAGCTTGTACAGAGAGATCTGCACTATGCCATCATTGATGAGGTGGACTCCGTGCTGGTCGATGAGGCAAGAACACCTCTTATTATTTCCGGACAGAGCGGAAAGTCTACCCGTCTTTACGAAGTCTGCGATATACTGGCAAAACAGCTGGAGCGCGGTGAGGCCAGCGGGGAAATGACAAAGATGACAGCCATCATGGGAGAGGAGATCATCGAGACCGGGGATTTCATTGTCAATGAGAAGGACAAGATCGTCAACCTGACTGAGCAGGGTGTCCATAAAGTAGAGAAATTCTTCAGCATTGAAAACCTGGCAGATCCGGAAAATCTGGAGATCCAGCATAATATCATTCTTGCGCTGCGCGCCCACAACCTCATGTTCCGTGACCAGGATTATGTGGTAAAAGACGACGAAGTCCTGATCGTGGATGAGTTCACGGGACGTATCATGCCGGGACGCCGTTACTCAGACGGTCTTCACCAGGCCATCGAGGCAAAAGAGCATGTAAAGGTGAGACGAGAGAGCAAGACACTTGCCACTATCACTTTCCAGAACTTCTTTAACAAATATGTCAAGAAGTCAGGTATGACCGGTACTGCGCTCACAGAGGAGAAAGAGTTCCGTGACATTTACGGCATGGATGTTATTGAGATCCCCACCAACAAGCCGGTGGCTCGTATTGACAGCGACGATGCTGTTTATATGACAAAGAAAGAAAAGTTCAGTGCTGTGGTTGAGGCCATCAAAGAAGCACATGCCAAAAAACAGCCGGTGCTGGTTGGTACCATTACCATTGAGACTTCGGAGCTTTTAAGCCGTATGCTGAAACGCGAGGGCATCCAGCACCAGGTATTGAACGCCAAATTCCATGAGATGGAGGCTGAGATCGTGGCCCATGCCGGTGAGGCGGGAACGGTTACCATTGCCACCAACATGGCCGGCCGTGGTACGGATATTAAGCTGGACGATGTGTCCAGACAGGCAGGCGGCCTGAAGATCATCGGTACCGAACGCCATGAGTCAAGACGAATTGATAACCAGCTGCGAGGCCGTTCCGGACGTCAGGGAGACCCGGGTGAATCCCGTTTCTATATTTCCCTGGAAGATGATCTGATGCGTCTGTTCGGTTCCGAGAAGCTGATGTCTGTGTTCAAATCCCTGGGCGTTGCGGAGAACGAGCAGATTGAGCATAAAATGCTCTCCAGTGCCATTGAGAAAGCACAGAAGAAGATTGAGGGCAACAACTACGGAATCCGTAAGAATCTGCTGGAATATGACCAGGTAAACAACGAGCAGCGCGAGATCATTTATAAAGAAAGACGCCGGGTTCTGGACGGAGAAAACATGCGGGAATCTATCTACAAGATGATCACCGATACCGTGGAACATGCGGTTGACATGTGCATCTCCGATGACCTGGATTCTGAAGAATGGGATCTGGGAGAACTGGACAGTGTCCTTCTTCCCACCATTCCGCTGCAGCCGATCACAAAAGAAAAAGTAAAAGGTCTGAAGAAGAACCAGTTAAAACAGAATCTCAAAGAAGAGGCAGTCAAGCTCTACGAGGAGAAAGAGGCAGAGTTCCCGGAACCGGAGCAGCTTCGTGAACTGGAGCGTGTGATCCTTCTCAAGGTGATCGACCAGAAGTGGATGGATCACATCGACGATATGGACCAGCTCCGCCAGGGTATCGGTCTGCAGGCGTACGGCCAGCGTGATCCAAAGGTAGAGTATAAGATGCAGGCATATGAAATGTTTGACACCATGATCTCCGCCATCCAGGAGACCACCCTGCGTCTGCTGTACCATGTAAGGATCGAGCAGAAAGTGGAGAGAGAGCAGGTTGCCCAGGTGACAGGCACCAACAAGGATGAATCCGGTCCGAAAAAACCGGTACAGAGAGCAGAGAAAAAGGTATATCCAAATGATCCCTGCCCCTGCGGAAGCGGTAAGAAATATAAACAGTGCTGCGGCAGAAAGCCGGTTTAAACAGTACACACAAAAGACCACAGTAATATACGGGGCTGTTACATCCGGGGGATTTTCCGGGCTGCAACGGCCCCGGTATATGTCAGTATACGGGTGTGTATAAAACACATCCTATGTGAGCAGGAAGGTGAGAAAATGGGACAGATGGTGGATTTCACCATGGAGCGCGAGGGTCTGGTAAAACCCGGCGACCGCGTAGATCTGAAGGAGGACAGGGCCAGCACCATGTCAGGTATGATGTATTATTATACCATCAAGGATGCCATCGCCATGTCCAGCAATCTGAAACGGCCGCTCACAAAGCTTGCAGGCACTGTGCGCAGGGTCGAACAGCAGGTATCCATTTACATGGTGACTGTGGAGATCGACGAAGAATAAAAATAAAAAAATATTCACAGAAAGAGGTGAAGCTAAATGGTAGAATTAGACCAGTTCAAATATACTTTGAACAACTACACAGGACCATTAGTGGAAGTGAGGGATTCACTTTAACCTGGCTAATAAGGAAAAGCGGGTTGAAGAATTAGAGAGGGAAATGGAGGCGCCGGATTTCTGGGATAACCCGGAGCGGTCCCAGAAGATGATGAAGGAGCTGAGCACCCTCAAAGAAGATATAGAGATTTACAACAAGCTCCAGAACCAGAAGGAAGAGATCGAGCTGATGATAGAGATGGGATACGAGGAGAATGACGCCTCCGTCATCCCGGATATCCAGGAAATGCTGGATGAGTTTATCACGGACTTTGAAAATATCCGTGTAAAAACACTTCTGTCAGGAGAATATGACAAGGACAACGCCATTGTCACCCTCCATGCAGGGGCCGGCGGAACCGAGTCCTGCGACTGGGCAAGTATGCTGTACCGTATGTATATGAAGTGGGCGGACCGCCACGGCTTCAGCACAGAGGTACTGGATTATCTGGATGGGGACGAGGCAGGGATCAAGTCTGTGACTTTCCAGGTCAACGGGGAAAATGCCTACGGATATCTGAAGTCTGAAAAAGGCGTTCACCGTCTTGTCCGTATTTCACCGTTCAACGCAGCGGGTAAACGCCAGACTTCCTTTGTATCCTGCGATGTAATGCCGGATATTGAGGAGGATGTGGACGTAGAGATCAAAGATGATGATCTGAGGATAGACACCTACCGTTCCAGCGGTGCGGGCGGACAGCATATTAATAAAACCTCCTCCGCCATACGAATCACCCATCTCCCCACAGGGATCGTGGTACAGTGCCAGAACGAGCGGTCACAGTTCCAGAATAAAGACAAGGCCATGCAGATGCTGAAAGCTAAGCTGTTTCTTCTGAAACAGCAGGAGCAGGAACAGAAACTCTCCGGTATCCAGGGAGAATTGACAGACATTGGCTGGGGCAGTCAGATCCGTTCTTATGTGATGCAGCCGTACACTATGGTGAAGGACCATCGTACAAACGAGGAATCCGGAAATGTGGATGCGGTTATGAACGGTGCCATTGATAACTTTATCAATGCCTATTTAAAGTGGATTGCTTTGGGAAATAAGAAAAACAGTTGATAAAATTGCCTAAATGTGCTAATATCTTTTGGAGACATACAAATGTATTCCAAGAACAAACAAAGGGGAAGAAAATGTCAGACAATAAAAGGTATTTTGTAGTAACAGAAAAAGCAGTGCCGGAAGTCCTCTTGAAGGTAGTGGAAGCCAAGAAACTACTGGAATCCAAAAGGTCTGTCACGGTGCAGGAAGCAGTGGAAGCTGTGGGTATCAGCAGAAGTTCCTTTTATAAATATAAGGATGATATCTTTCCTTTTAAAGAAAAAACCAAAGGACAGAACATTACATTCATACTTCAGATGGATGACGAGCCTGGGCTGCTCTCTGCGGTATTAAGGACCATTGCCCAGTATCACGGCAACATTCTGACCGTACACCAGAGTATTCCGATCAACGGGATAGCCAGTCTGACCATCAGCGTGGAGATCCTGCCCACACAGGGGGATGCGGAGACTATGGTGGATGAAATAGAGCACATTGAGGGCGTACATTATCTGAAAATCTTAGGCAGGGAGTAAAAGCATGATACAGATAGCAGTTTTAGGATACGGAACCGTAGGTTCAGGCGTTGTGGAAGTTATTAACACCAATCATGAGAGCATCAACAAGAAGGCCGGCGAGGAGATCAATATCAAATACGTGCTGGATCTGAGAGAATTTCCGGGAGACCCGGTGGAAGATGTTCTTGTGCATGATTTTGAGACCATTATCAATGACCCGGAAGTACAGATCATCGTGGAGGTTATGGGGGGCGTGGAGCCTGCTTATACCTTTACCAAGCGTGCGCTGGAGGCAGGCAAATGTGTCTGCACATCCAACAAAGAGCTGGTTGCAAGACACGGACTGGAGCTTCTTGAGATTGCCAGGGAAAAAGACATCAACTATTTATTCGAGGCAAGCTGCGGCGGAGGGATCCCCATTATCCGACCACTGAACTCTTCTCTGACAGCGGACGAGATTGACGAGATTTCCGGTATATTAAACGGAACAACCAACTATATCCTTACCAAAATGGCGGAGGAGAATGCGGATTTTGAGGATGTGCTGAAAGAGGCACAGGAGAAAGGCTATGCAGAGCGCAATCCGGAGGCGGATGTGGAAGGCTTTGATGCCTGCAGGAAAATTGCCATTCTCTCCTCCCTGGCATTCGGATGCCATGTGGATTATGAGGACATTTATACAGAGGGAATCACTAAGATCACGGTGGAGGATGTGAAATATGCCAAAGGCATTGGCATGAGCATCAAGCTGCTGGCAACCAGCAAAAGGGAAGACGGCAGGTTTTATGCCATGGTAAGCCCGGTGCTGGTAGGGCAGGACAGCCCTCTCTACAGCGTAAACGGTGTATTTAACGCTATTTTCATACACGGCAATGTGCTGGGCGACGCCATGTTCTACGGCAGCGGCGCTGGCAAGCTTCCCACTGCGAGTGCGGTGGTGGGCGATGTGGTTGACTGTGCAAAGCATCTGCACAGAAATATCATGATGAGCTGGAGCAGCAAACGTCTGGAACGGATGGACATCAAAGATGTGGAGCATCCTTTCTTTGTGCGCATCAAAGGCAGCATGACAGGCGATATCGGCAGTGTGGAAGAAGTGTTTGGAAAAGTAAAGACAGTGGGTGTGCCTGATGTGGCGGGAGAATTCGGTTTTGTCACAGCGCCCATGAGTGAGGCGGCGTTTGAAGAGAAAGCGGCCAAACTTCCGGACATTATCACAAGAATCCGCGTTCGTGCATAGAGGTGCTGAGAATGAAATACGTTTTGATATTAGGCGACGGAATGGCTGATGAGCCGCTTCAAGAACTGGGCGGCAGGACGCCTCTGGCGTATGCCCATACCCCCGCTATGGATGAATTGGCGGCTTTGTCGGAGATTGGTATGGTAAAGACCGTACCGGAGGGGATGAATCCCGGAAGTGACACAGCGAACCTGTCAGTTCTGGGTTACGACCCCAAGGTATATTACTCAGGGCGTTCTCCTCTGGAGGCACTGAATATCGGTGTGGAAATGAAAGACGGGGATGTTGCCATACGCGCCAATATTGTCACACTCTCCGAGGAAGAGGAGAATTACGAAGACAAGAGGATTTTAGACCACAGCTCCGATGACATCAGCACAGAGGATGCTGCGGTGTTGTTAGAAGCGGTGAAAAAAGAGCTGCAGAACGAAATGTTCCAGTTCTATGTGGGAACCAGCTACCGCCACTGCCTGATCTGGGCAAAAGGCGATGTGGTGCCTTTGACACCGCCCCACGATATCCGAGGAAAAGGTATTAAAGACTATCTGCCCAAGGAACAGCTTCTTTTGGACATGCAGAAAAAGAGCTATGAGATTCTGGCCCACCATCCTCTGAATGAGGAGAGAAAGAAAAATGGTCTGAATCCGGCAAACAGCTTGTGGTTCTGGGGAGCAGGAACAAAGCCTGCCCTGTCTTCTTTTGAGGAAAAATACCACAAGAAAGGCGCCATGATCTCCGCAGTGGATCTGCTAAAAGGAATTGCGGTGGGTACGGATATGTATAATATCACCGTGGAAGGCGCAAACGGCGGCCTGAACACTAACTATGAAGGAAAAGCACAGGCGGCTGTGGACGCACTGCTGAAAGAGGGATACGATTTTGCGTATATCCATGTGGAGGCACCGGACGAGATGGGCCACCAGGGCAGTGTGGAAAAGAAAATAAAAGCGATCGAATATCTGGACGCCAGGGTGATCCGCCCGGTAAAAGACGCGCTGGATGCATCCGGCGAGGCATATCGGATGCTGGTCCTTCCTGACCATCCGACCCCTATCTGTGTGAAGACACATACAGCCAACCCGGTTCCTTATCTCTTGTATGACAGCAGGAGACAGGAGACACATGACTGGACGTATAACGAGGAGGAGGCTTCTAAGAGCGGGGAGCTGGTGGAAAAAGGGCATGAGCTGATGGGGTATTTGTTTGAGGCTAAATAGTCATACGAAAAGATAAATATGAAAAAGAAGATATAGCAGGAACTGCGGCCGTTAAGCCGTGTTCCTGCTTGCTTTTTATATGGAATCCGGGTTATAAAGATGAATTATAAAGAAATGATTGTGAACGGCATAAGATCCTTGAAATTAGACAACCTGGCACAAATCAATATACTAACTGGAGATAATAACTGCGGAATAACCAGTGTTTTAGAGGTGCTGGAGAGCTTTGGACAGCCGGATGATTTTCGTACCTGGCGTTCGTGTTTCTGACGTCCCACAGTAAGGAGGCTATAGACAGAATCCTCAAATGTGCTCCTGAGATCAGGGAAGATATGGCAGTGTATACGCTTTATAAAGAGGAGACAGAGACATCTGTCAGGAGGCTGACTGCAGAAAAGGCAATAGAAGTTCAGGAGTGGTGCCAGGAATATGCAGCCCAATCTAAGAGCTGTTCCTTTTGTATTAGATCCTTTTGCCGTAAAACACGTAGATGCCGTACTAGCTACCCATTATCATCAGACCATATGAGGGCAGAGTTTGCAGCCCATGTACTGCAGAGTAATATGACGACTATTCCTTTTATCGCACCTCAAAAAAGAGATAAAACAGAATGGCGGCAGAAAGTTTACATAACATACTTTCTGCCGCCTGTTTTTAGATTTTTCAGGTATAAAACCTATCAATTATTGCTATCTTCTTAAATTGGATGTATGATAATTACTGTCCGGTCCAATATGAATTATTGTAACTGTCATTCTCTTGTGGCGCAGGTTTCGGCCTGGGAGTATCCAGTTCACCGGTAACGTCCATATAGAACACAGCGCCGGCAGCTCTCATATACGGTGTCAGCCACAGAAATCCCACATAGCAGGAAAGCAGGCTCAGCAGCATAAGGGGGATAAAGCTCAGGTCCATGTAGAGAAGACGTCCTTTATTTCCTTTCATAAGCCGCAGGCTTTCTCTCATTGCCTCCATGGCACTCATGTCCGTGTTGTCCAGGAGAAGATAGTCTGCAAGGCCGAAGAACAGGCCAAGTATCATGTTCACCGCCAGATTCGTCAGACTGCCGAAGAGCATGAGAAGCAGAATGGCATTATCAGACATGTCCTTGTTCATATAACCCGGCAGGTCAAAGGGAAGGGCAAAGATAAACTGTATAACCAGCAGGATCAAGTGGACAACGATGAAACGGTCAGGGTGGTGTGAGAAGGCAAAGAACAAGTCCTTTACCGCAAAAGCTTCACCGCGGCTGATATTCAGCATAAGCTTGGCATAGCCTGCGCCCACAACAGCCACCAGCAGGGATACCATATAATTGAGAAGCTGGGTGGTCACGATCCCCAGGACCGTGGCAGTGCTCATGGTATTAGTGATCAACATAGAAGGCAGAAGACTGCACAGTAACATCAGAAGCAGCGCAGCCATGGGGGTGCCGTATCTGCCGGAGAGATTTTCACGGGCGATCAGCTTTATAGCAGCAGAATTTCTTTTCATAAAACAAAATCTCCATTCTTTCGTATTTAAGGAAATGGCCGGCAATTCCGGCACGTTATCATGCTTATTATAACATAATTAAACGAGGTTACAAGAGGTGAAAATGGAACCGCGAATGAGTAAAAAAGAAGAAAAAAGCCTATATATACTGGGGTGGATGCTCTTTGGAGCCGCCGCAGTCCTTGCAGGATTGACCAGGGGCCTTCATATGCAGATGAAAATCTTTTCCCTTCCCTGCATCTTTTTGGAGCTGACAGGTTATTACTGTCCGGGCTGCGGAGGCACCAGGGCATGTGCGGCCCTTTTCCAGGGGAAGATCGTAAAATCCTTTCTCTGTCATCCGGTGGTGGTGTACACTGCTGCTGTCTTTGCCTGGTATATGATCTCCCACACCTTAGAATACCTGACCAGGGGCAGGCTGGCAGTGGGAATGCGTTACCGCGACCTGTACCTTTATCTGGCAGCAGCCATTATACTCATCCAGTGGGTGGTGCGTAATCTTTTGAAGCTGGTATGGGGAATTGATATATTGTAAAAGCGTCCGGCATGGGAGCAGGCTCCGGTCAGACGCTTTCATAAACATTTAGATAAATTTATCACCCTCATCCGGTGCGGGATAATAGTGATCCTGTCCACCGTCATTGTGATCCGGCCGGTCCGGATTTTCATAGTCATGATCATTATCCTGACCGTAGGGGGAAGTGATGCCGCTGCCGGAACCACTGCCTGGGTTTGTATTACGGTACAGGTAATCCTGCAGGAAATCATAAATGTCATCTTCCGTGTATTCTTCAGGATGTGTCAGTATATGCAGATACTGGCTGAAAAACGTACGCCCCTCACTGGTGGAGAGCATGGTGGAAGTAAAGAACAGGACAATCGCCGCCACAATGGCGATTCCAGCGGAGGAAAGTGCCATGCCGGCTTTGGCATTGCCGGGGCGGGCATAGGTTCCCTTTGATATAATGCCGAACAGAAGGCCAAGCCCTCCGAATAAAAGTGCCAAAGGCGGAAAACAGCACATGGACACAAGGGAAAGGATTCCCATTGTAAGGGCAGCGGAAGCAAATCCGGGACTGCCTTCATAGATGTGTTCTGCCGGCGGTTCCGGATAGATGACGGGACCCTGCGGGGGCTCCTGCCCATATCCCATCTCCTGGTTATTCTCATCATAAGGATCATTCATAAAGTCAAACCTCATTTCATGTATTTTCAATTATATAAGTATATTTTTCTCGTTTGTCAAACTACATTCTATCATGGATAGGAAAATAGGGCAAGACTGGAAAATATAAGGGGTAGTCACAAATAGGATATAAAAGGGCATAGAGAAACAATTTACAATTGAACATGGAACTATCCAATACGTGAAACTTAAAGTGAGGAATGGATGAACCATGAGCAATGCTTATGATAAAATGTTAAATCGGTTAAATGCGTACAGGCAGATGCAGAACATGAGCCAGGAGAACATGGGCAGTGTCATGGGGATTACGCAGAGCCATTACAGCAAGCTGGAGAAGGGGAAAAAGATCATCTCCGGTGAGGAGCTGTATAATCTGAAAAAGAACAATATAGATGTGGATTACCTGATCTCAGGGTGCGGCAGCCTCCGAACGGTACTGGATGAACTGATGGAACAGTGCAGCAAAAAGAAGAGAGCAGAGCTGCTCCAGCTCATTGTCTGGACCGTACAGCAGGGCATGGAAGCTGCGCAGATAGCAGGGAGTGCGGCTGCGCTTTTTACCAGGGAGATCGAACTTCTCAGGTATCAGGTATTTCCTCATACCTCCAAGCGGACCATCTGGTACAAGATCCGTATGGCAAATGAAATGACCCAGAGTGAGATGGCAGATGTCCTGGACGTGAGTGTGAAGCGCTACAGGGAGATTGAAAAGGGAAATACCAGGGCCAATGCGGAGGTAGTGGCTTCCCTCTATGAGAACCTGGGATACCTGCCGTCCATCATATTGGAAGAAGACGTAGTAAATCTGTCCTGTCTGAATCATATATGGAAAGCTTTTGAAAAAGAACTGCAGGATGAACTGGAGGCATTTATCCGAAAAGGATGCGGACTTTGGGAATGTAGGCCGGGTGAGGGAGCTAAGTGAAATGGAATATTATTGCGGAATAGATTTGGGGACATCAAGTGTGAAAGTTATGCTTTTGGGTGCTGACGGCGCGGTGCTGGGCACAGAGGCAGCAGGATATGACATGATAAAAAAAACACCCTGCGAGGCAGAGCAGGATATGGAATATCTTTGGCAGCAGACAAAAGAATGCATCAGGGCGCTGCTGGGAAAACACCCCGGGGCAGCGGCAGATATCCGGGGCATTAGTTTTTCAGGACAGATGCACGGTATGGCAGCAGTGGACAAAAACGGTAAGCCGGTGCGAAATGCTGTCATCTGGGCAGACCAGCGCTCCCAGGATGCCATTGGGCATATCTGGGACACCATATCCGGGGAGGAGTGGAACCGGATCACCTTAAATACGCCCTGTACAGGGTTTCTCGTATCCTCCCTGCTCTGGATGCGGGAACATGAACCGGAGCGGTACGCAAAGACTGCAAAAGTCATGCTGCCGAAAGATTATATCCGCTTTTGTATGTGCGGTGAGGCAGCCACGGATGTGACTGATGCCTCCTCCACAGGCATATTTGATGTGAAAAAGAGGCAGTGGGCCTGGGAACTGATCGACAGGCTTGGCCTTGAGCGGGAAATATTTCCGGTCTGCGGGGAAGCTTTTGAAAGGGGAGGCAGTGTCAGTGCTTCCTGTTCAAAGGAAACAGGGATCATGGAGGGGACGCCTTTATTTCTGGGGGGCGGTGATTCCATGATGCAGCTGGCCGGAAACGGGATCATTAAGCCGGGAATCCTCTCCTGTAATATTGGCACTGCCAGCCAGGTGGCCTGTGCCCTTGACAAACCGGTCTATGACACAAGATTCCGCACAAATACCTTCTGCCATACAGGCAGAGGGCTTTGGGAGATACAGGGCTCCTCCCTGACCGGAGGTGTGGCTCTGAAGTGGCTCAGGGATAATATGCTTCATATGAGGGATTTTGAGGAGATGACGAACCTGGCAGGGACAGCCCCTGCGGGAAGTGACGGACTCCTCTTTCTTCCATATCTGAGCGGAGAGCGCTGTCCCTGCAATGACCCTAATGCCCGGGGGATTTATTTTGGCATGAGTCTGTACCACAGCCGGGAACATCTGATCCGAAGCACAATGGAGGGCGTTATTTTCGGGCTGAAGGAATCACTGGAGATATTTCAAGATATGGGAATCCATTTTGACAGGGTGATCGCATCCGGCGGCGGAGCCAGGGGACAGCTTTTCCGGGAGATACAGGCAGATGTATTTGAGGCGGAGATCCATACAGCAGGGGAGGCGGAACAGGCCTGTGTGGGAGCTGCCATGACGGCAGCCGTGGGCTGCGGTGCGTTTTCTTCCTATGAGGAGGCGTGCGGCGTGCTGCTTCGTCCGGGAACTGAGGTGACAGTCCCGGATAAAGAGCGGGTGAAGATTTACAGGGAAGGCTTTGCCCGTTTTATGGAGCTTTATCAGAGAAACAAAACGCTGTTTTCTTGACAAATTCCTTTCCTATTGATAAGGTGTTATATGACAAACTTGAATGAAGGATAAAAGGAGAAACCCCATGGATATCATTTTAACATTGACAGAAGAATTAAAAGTGGAGAAGTGGCAGGTGGAAGCTGCCGTTAAACTGATAGATGAGGGAAATACCATACCGTTTATTTCCCGTTACCGTAAGGAAGCCACCGGTGCGCTGAACGACGAAGTGCTGAGAAATCTGTACGAACGCCTGAATTACCTGCGCAACCTGGAGGACAAGAAGACACAGGTGCTTGCCAGCATTGAGGAGCAGGGCAAGCTGACTGAGGAGCTGAAAAAGCAGATCCTGGCAGCCCAGACTCTGGTGGTTGTGGAAGATTTATATCGTCCGTATCGTCCGAAACGCCGTACAAGAGCCACTATCGCCAAGGAGAAGGGCCTGGAACCTCTGGCAGACATTATTCTGCTGCAGATGACGGACAAGTCTCTGGAGGAGGAAGCAAAGGCATTTCTGTCTGAGGAAAAAGATGTGGGGACAGTGGAGGATGCTATTGCAGGCGCAAAGGATATAGTGGCTGAGAGCATTTCCGATGAAGCGGACTACCGTATCCGTATCCGGGATATGACCGTGAAGAAGGGAAGGGTGATCTCTGCGGCCAAGAACCCGAAAGAGCAGTCTGTCTATGAGATGTATTACGAGTATGAGGAGCCCATCGCAAAAGTGGCAGGCCACAGAGTCCTGGCCCTGAACCGGGGGGAGAAGGAAAAAATCCTGACCGTGAAAATAGAGGCGCCCACAGAGGATGTTATCCGTTACCTGGAAAAACAAGTGATCACCCGCAGCAATCCAAACACTACCCCTGTTTTGAAGGATGTGGTGGAGGACAGCTACAGCCGTCTGATCGGTCCTGCCATTGAGAGGGAAATCCGCAATGATATGACAGAGAAGGCGGAGGACGGTGCGATCAAGGTTTTCAAGAAGAACCTGGAACAGCTTCTTATGCAGCCTCCTATTGTGGGACAGGTGGTTCTCGGATGGGACCCGGCTTTCCGTACCGGCTGTAAGCTGGCTGTGGTAGACCCCACTGGAAAGGTGCTGGATACGGTGGTGGTTTATCCTACAGCGCCCACTACACCGGCTAAGATCGCGGCTGCAAAAGAAACTTTGAAAAAGCTGATCAAAAAATACGGTATCACTCTGATCTCTCTTGGCAACGGAACCGCTTCCAGGGAATCGGAGCAGGTGATCGTAGAGCTTTTAAAAGAAATTCCGGAGAAGGTGCATTATGTTATCACCAATGAGGCCGGAGCTTCCGTATACTCTGCAAGTAAACTTGCCACAGAGGAATTCCCCAACTTTGATGTGGGGCAAAGAAGCGCGGCATCCATAGCAAGACGTCTCCAGGACCCATTGGCAGAGCTGGTTAAGATTGACCCGAAATCCATCGGAGTGGGCCAGTATCAGCATGACATGAACCAGAAGAAGCTGGGGGAAGCCCTGTCAGGCGTGGTGGAGGACTGTGTGAATAAGGTTGGTGTGGATCTGAACACGGCCTCTGTCTCTCTTTTGGAGTATGTGTCAGGGGTCAGCAAGGCCATTGCGAAGAACATAGTAACCTACCGGGAGGAAAACGGACGCTTTGAGGACAGAAAACAGCTTTTGAAAGTGGCAAAGCTGGGACCGAAGGCCTTTGAGCAGTGTGCGGGCTTCCTGCGCATCACAGGCGGTAAAAATCCCCTGGATGCCACCAGTGTCCATCCCGAAAGCTATGTGGCTGCTGAAAAATTCCTGGACAGTATGGGAATGAAGCCTGTGGATATCTTTGGCGGCAATGCGGTATATTATGTGAAGGACTACAAAAAGATGGCAGAGAAGCTGGGTGTGGGGGAGATGACTCTGAGGGATATTGTAAAAGAACTCACCAAACCCGGCCGTGATCCCAGGGAGGAGATGCCCAAACCGGTGCTGCGCACGGATGTCCTGGATATGAAGGACTTAAAAGAGGGCATGGTTCTCAAAGGAACCGTGAGAAATGTCATTGATTTCGGAGCATTTGTGGATATCGGTGTGCATCAGGACGGCCTGGTGCATATTTCCCAGATGACAGAACGGTTTATCAAACATCCCCTGGAGGCCGTCAGCGTCGGTGACGTTGTGGATGTGAAGGTACTCAGTGTGGATTTGAATAAGAAGAGGATCTCTCTTACTATGAAAGGTATCTAAGGATACGGAAAGGAAGGGTCGGGAATGAATGTAAACAGAGTAAGGATTGAGAAGCTGCAGGAAGAGATGAAAGCATTAGGCATGGACATGTACCTTGTGCCAACTGCGGATTTTCACCAGTCAGAGTATGTGGGGGCGTATTTCAAGGTACGCGCCTGGCTGTCAGGATTCACCGGTTCCGCGGGAACCCTGGTGGTGACAAGAGACAGCGCTTATCTCTGGACGGACGGGCGGTATTTTATCCAGGCAGGAAAAGAGCTGGAGGACACAGGTGTTACCCTGATGAAAATGAGGGAAGAGGGAGTCCCCACAGTGGACGAGTTTCTTAAGGAAAATATTCCGGCAGGCGGCTGCCTGGGATGTGACGGCAGAACCATCAGTATCAGCCAGGGAAAGGCCTATGCAGATATGATGGAAAAGAAGCAGGGCCGTTTTCTGTGCCAGGACGACCTGGGCGGGAAAATCTGGGATGACAGGCCTATGATGTCACGGGAGCAGGCCTTTCTTGTGGATGTGAAATATGTAGGCAGATCCAGAGAAGAGAAGCTGGCAGATGTCCGCAGGACCATGAAAGAGAACGGGGCCAATACCCATCTGCTTTCCAGCCTGGATGACATTGCCTGGCTGCTGAACATCAGAGGCAATGATATTGAGTGCAATCCTGTTATCCTATCCTATGTGATCCTTACCGAGCAGGACGTATTCTTTTATGTACAGGAGGAAGCCGTATCCCCGGCAGTCAGGGAAGAGCTTGAGAAGGCCGGGATCACCATCCTTTCATATTTCCGGGTATATGAGGACGTGAAAAAATTTAAGGATGAGGATACCGTTCTGCTGGATGAATCGGTGGTCAATTATGCTCTGTTTGAAAAGATACCGGGCAGTGTTAAGAAGGTGGACGGTATTAACCCTTCCAAACCCATGAAGGCCATGAAGAACCGGGTGGAGAGGGAAAATGTGCGCACAGCCCACATAAAGGATGCAAAGGCTATGTGCCGGTTTATATACTGGCTGAAGCAGAATGTGGGAAAAGAGGAGATAACAGAGTACAGCGCTGCAGAGAAAAGCTATGAACTGCGTGCCCAGGACCCTGATTTCCTGGATCTGAGCTTTGGAACCATCTGCGCCTACGGACCGAATGCGGCGATGTGCCATTATGCACCTGCCAAAGACGACTGCGCCAAAGTGGAGCCGGAAGGATTCTTTCTCATTGATTCCGGCGGACAGTATTGGCAGGGGACTACAGATATCACCAGAACCATTGCGGTTGGTGAGCTGACACAGGAACAAAAAGAACATTTCACACTGGTGCTCAAGGGAAACATCCGTCTGGCAACTGCAAAGTTTATGTATGGAATGGGCGGAGCGCATCTGGATTGCCTGGCAAGAGGCCCGCTGTGGGAGAGAGGCCTTGATTTCAACCACGGTACAGGACACGGTGTGGGATTCCTTCTGAACGTACACGAGGGACCCCAGAATATTAATTGGAACAGCGCGGTCCGTCCGGGCGGCTATGTGCCTCTGGAGGAGGGTGTGCTGATTTCCGACGAACCGGGACTTTACCTGGAAGGCAGATACGGAATCCGCTGCGAGAATCTGCTCATGTGCCGAAAAGGTGAGAAAAATGCCTACGGCCAGTTCATGGAATTTGAGGTTGTGACCCTGGTTCCCTTCGAGCGGGAGGCTATCCTGCCGGAACTGCTTGGAGAAGAAGAACTCAAATGGCTCAATGCTTATCACAAACACGTGTATGAAACCATAGCACCTCTTCTGGAAAACCAGGAGGAGCGTGAGTGGCTTTGGGAGGCTACGGCTGAGATTAAGCTGTAATTTCTGCAGTTATCAGTAGGATCATCATATAATAACGCTTATATCTGTACTTAGTTATGGATATAAGCGCTTTTTATTTTTGACACTGATATTGTTCACAGATCCTCCTGCTGACAGCGGCAAAATATAACAATTCGGATGTCTGATCCGCTGCGGCAAAGTCCCTGTTATGAAAAAACAATTTGGGAATAGCATTGTCAATGTAGTGCCTGCAATGATAAAATAAAAGCAGAGGATTTCGGTAACAGTCCGGGGGTCTGAACGGTTACGGATTTGGTGACATAAATGGAGGAAAAGATGAAGATACGAGAGATGATATTGCTCACCCTCACAGCAGGGGCCTTGCTGCTCGCAGGATGCAGTGTGGTGCGGGACAAAACAGATCATGAGGAGAAAGAGCCATATGTGACCGCTTCCCTGTTCTGCGATGTAAATTTCTGGGAACCGCCCTCCTGGAGCACGGAGGAGGGAACCATTACCGGGGATATTACCGGGAAGACCGGCCTGGCCCTGGATATTACCGTACCGCCGCAGAACGCGGATGCGCAGCTCAGCCTTATGCTGCTCAATGATGAACTGCCGGATATTATTTCACTCACAGATGAGACGACCATCAGCCAGCTTATCACATCCGGAAAGGTATGGGACCTGGATGAGTTTTTAAAACGGTATTGCCCGGATTCCCATCTTCTGACATCCTTCCCGGAGGATATTAAAAGAGAGCTGATAAAGCGGGACGGCGGCTGGTATGCTTATCCCTCCCATATGAATTCCCAGGATTCCAGGAAGATCTGGAAGCCCAGTTCTAAGTTCTATGAGGACTGGAACAATAACAGTGACAACAATACGATCATATGGAACAGGGAGCTGCTGGAAAAAGCAGGGCTGGCCATTGCGGATGTGCAGACAGAAAAACAGGTCCTTGCTGCCTGGGAACAGGTAAAAAATATGCACCTGGATGTAGGCGGGGAGGCAGTGATCCCTCTCTTGGTGGATGGTAAGGGATATATTGACCCTACCGTGAAATTTTTGGAATACACCTTTGGCGCGGAACGAGTAGATGAGAACGGGAACTACCGGGATATCCTTCTGCAGCCGGAGTCAAAACACGCACTCTTGTTTTTAAATGAGGCTATACGGAAAGGCTACGCGTCCCCGGAACAGCTCACCTATGAAAACGCCAAGATAAAGACCCTGATGGCCAAGGGAAATGTATTGTGTTTTATTGGCAATGTGGCCAACAGCGGGATAGATTACACAAAATGGGTCTCCTCTGGCCCCGTCTTTTCCTCAGGCGGGGAGACGCCGGTCCTTGGGAAAAATCTGAGGGCACCCACAGGCTGGCTGGGAACATTTATCTCAAAGGACTGCAGCAATCCCAGGAAGGTTGCGTCCTGGCTGGACTATATGACCAGTAATGACGGTCTTTTATTTTGGAGCTTTGGATATGAGGGAAGTGATTATTGTCTGGATGACCGGGGATATGTGTTGCAGACAGAGAAGGGTGAGAAAGCGTCCCTGGATTACGGGCAGACCGGGCAGGGGGCATGGTGGATGTTTGATAATTTTTCCTGGGAGAGAAGCGTGCTGCCGGAACCGGAAAAGGGCAGCAGCACAGCGGCGGAAAAGGATATATTCACAGCGTACGGCGGCCACGGGAGTACGGTCAGCTATGATGAATCCCTGCTTCCGTTGACAGCGGAAGATATTCCGCCGGAAAGTGAGGAAGGCATTCTGGATGCGCGGATAAAGGAATATGAAAAGGAACAGATCCCCAGGATCATATTGGCGGAAAGCAGGGAGGAAGCCGAATCCAGGTACACGGAGATGACAGAAACCTTGAAAAAAATAGGAATTGAAAGTCTGGATGCCTATAAGAATGAGATTTACCAGAAAAACTGCAGGGAATACGGCGTAAGCATAGAGAAAATAAATAAATGAGGGAGAGGACGGCAATGAGGAAGAGATTAAAAGACAGTTTATGGCTTCAGCTTATCGCGTTCACTGCCCTTATCATGTTCCTCCTGCTGGCAGCCTACACGGTTACAGACAGCTATTCCAGCAGAATGCTCAGGGACCGGACCATTGATCTGAACGAAAAGATTCTGCTGCAGGTAGAAGGAAAGATGGAGGATTTCCATGACACACTGAACCATGTAGCTACCGCCATGGCCTATTCTCCCACAACATATGATTATTTTACCATGGACCCTGTGTCCAGAGTTATGGCGTCAGAGGATTTGTCGGAGATTTTTTCCAATACGGTTCTGCTGGAGAGTGACATAGCCGGGATCTATCTCTATGACACCTCTCTGAACCAGATCGCAGCTATGGGAAAGGCGGCAAATAACCCGGATTTTGTAACACTTTTGAAGAAGAAGATGGAATTTGGAGATATATTTTATCTGAATCAGGCCGGGGTGCCTTTTTACACGGTATATTTCCCGGTCTATGATCTGAATAACCGGAAGTACGGCATTCAGATTGGCATGTGTGTGATGATGATGCGGACAGATAACCTGTCAGGGCTTCTGGAGGATTCCCAGACCACGGAGAATACACAGGTATATCTGCTTGACGGCAATGATCAGATAATAGCATCCAGAGGAAATGACGGGCTGGAAGAGCTGGACAGAAGTATGATGAGGAGCACGGACGGCTATTATGTGAAAGTGCGCAGTGTGCGCATGGACGGATGGAAAGTAGTCAGCCGTATACCGGAAAGTGAAATGAGCAGCAGCACCGAGAACGGCAAAAAATTTGTGACCACAGCGTATGTGCTGGCATTTGCCCTCCTGATACTGCTGGTATGGTTCTGTTATAAACGTTTTGTAGGGCCTCTGCACCGGGTGGACCTGTTTATCCAGGGGATTGTGTACAGGCCTGAGGAGAGAATGGAGATAGGAAGGGAGGATGAGATCGGTACAGTGGTGCACAGTCTGAATCATATGCTGGACAAACAGCAGAAGATGAACCAGGAAATCCAGGAATCCCAGAAAAAAATGTATGAGGCGGAAATCGCCAAGAAACAACTTCAGGTTTTAGCCTACCGAAATCAGATCAATCCTCATTTTCTGTATAATACCTTTGAGTGCATCTGTTCCATGGCACTTTACTATGAGGTGGAGGACATTGCGGAAATCACTATGGCGCTGTCAAAGGTATTCCGCTTTGCCGTAAAAGGGGATAACATTGTCAGTGTGGAGGAGGAAGTCAGCTATATCAGGGAATATGCCAAGATCATAGATTACCGCTTCATGGGAAAAATAGATGTGGACATTAAGATGGATGAGGCAGTGAAAGAGAAGCGGGTGATCAAGCTCATGCTTCAGCCTCTGGTGGAAAATGCCGTATTCCACGGTCTGGAACAGAAAATGGAGGACGGGGAAGTAAACGTATCCATACATATGGAGGGGGAGCGCCATATGAGGTTTGTGGTGGAGGACAACGGCTGTGGGATTGAACCGGCAAAACTGGTATGGATGCGGGACAATCTGGATAGCAGGCCAACCGGACAGAAGGGGATCGGAGTGGCGAATATATACCAGAGACTAAAGTTATTTTACGGGGATGACGTGGTATTTCGGATAGAGAGCAGATTGGGAGTGGGGACAAAAATCACAATTATAATACCGGATGAGGTATAAGAAAGGGGCGGTGAAAATGTACAGGATTTATCTGGCAGATGATGAAACATGGGTGGTGATCGGTTTAAAAAAGCAGATTGAAAAATCAGGACTGCCGTTTCAGGTGATCGGGGAAGCAAACAATGGGGTGGCTGCCATGGAGGAGATTTTGGAGAAAAAGCCTGATGTCCTGATTTCCGATATCCGTATGCCAGGCCTGAACGGTCTGCAGCTTTTGGAGAAACTCAGAGAGAAAGGGTTGGATGTGAAAGTGATCTTTATCAGCGGGTACGCAGAATTTGAGTATGCCCAGTCCGCGATCCGGATGGGGACATTTGACTATCTGCTGAAACCAGTGGAGCAGGAGAAGCTGGACCAGGTTCTGGAAAGACTGCTGGGAGCATTCAGAAGCGGGCGGGGGGGGGGGAGGAAGTATCTGCGGCGGAACCCATAAACTCTTCCATGATGGACAAGATCATCCGGGAGATACAGGAGAGATACACAGAAAATATCACCCTCTCCGGCCTGGCGGAGGCTTACGGGATCAGCACCGGTTATCTGAGCAGCCAGTTAAAGGCAGAGCTGGGACTCTCCTTCTCAGAGTATATTACCTCAAAACGAATCCAGAAAGCAAAGGAGCTGCTTGCGGATGAGAGCCTTTCCGTGGAATCCATTGCAGAGCAGACAGGTTATAACGACTATTTTTATTTTATAAAGGTTTTCAAGAAAAACACAGGGATCTCCCCCAGTAAATATAGGAAGAATCTGTAGGAATGTAACAGTTTAGAAAACCGCTTCCCGATAGCCGGATGCCTGCTGCCGCCACACATTTATACGGTCAGCGCAGTGCAGACCTGTCTGAACGATTATACATCATTGAACAAAAGCTGGTAAAGTTTTTACCTGGAATCAAAAAAAGTACCAAAATAAAAAAATAATTACATGTGCATTTTGTGATTCTCCCTTTATAATATAGATAAATCCATTGGTGAATATGACAAAGCAGTGATTTGTAAGATTTGTCTTGTAGAAAGCGGTTTCATATATTATACTGGAAGTATTACAATCTATACATTATATATGAACAGGTGAGACAATGGGAAAAGAGAGAGTTAGTATTTATCATATCGCAAAGGAAGCAGGCGTATCCCCGGCAACCGTTTCCAGGGTCCTGACAGGCAATGCCAATGTCAGCACAGAGAAGCGGATCAAGGTGGAGGCTCTGATCAGGAAATATGATTTCCGGCCAAATGCCATGGCGCGCAGTCTGAGCAGCACAAAGACAAAGCTCATCGGTTTCCTGATCCCGGATATCAGAAATCCTTTTTATGCAACACTTGCCGTGGCCTGTGAGAGGGCTGCCAATGAAAGAGGCTACAGCCTGATGCTCAGCAATTATCTGAATGATATGGAGCTTCAGGAACAGAACCTGCAGAAGATGATCGAGATGCGGGTGGATGCCCTGATCATGATCGGCGGCAAAGTGGACGAGATGGTTTCAGACGAGGAGTATGTGGAGAAGATCAACCAGATCACAGATACGATCCCCGTGGTCATCACAGGCAAACTGGACGGCAGTGACTGCTACCAGGTTAATATAGATCAGAAAAAGGCCATGGAGGATGCCATGGAGCATCTCATTGGGTACGGCCACCAAAAGATTGCGCTTATTGGGGGCAGGAGAGATGTGAATTCCACTTATACAAAGCGGGTCACTTACCGAAGCAGTCTGAGAAAACATGGGATCGCATTTTCGGCAGATGACATTGTGGAGACACCGGAGTATTCCGTGGAGTGCGGGCTTCAGGTGATGGACAGGATTTTCGACAGCGGACAAGAACTTCCCACAGCGGTCATTGCCATCAATGATTTTATGGCAATGGGCATTATGCAGTCTATCCGCCGCCACGGACTTTTTATACCGGAAGACATCTCCATTTTAAGCTTTGATGATACATTTATCGCGGAATCTGAGACACCATGCCTGACAAGTGTGGGATATAATTATGACAGATTCGCCAATACTCTGGTAGAGACAGCTATCATGGCGATCGAGGGGAAAGATCCGTCCAAAATGCAGCTCATACCCCCTAAACTGGTGATCCGTGAGTCCACGGCAAAGTATAACGGATAAGAGAAAACGTAAATAATCTTAAAACATAGAAAAGGTAAATCATACCCATATTGAAACGGGTTTCAATAGAAGGGGCATGGGTATCGTGGAAATACATAAAAACATCTGCAGTTAAAGGGCAGTTGTAATAAAATAGAACAAGAACAGGAGGAAATGTACGTGTGTTTAACCTAGGAGAATGAGTGGAAGCAGGCAATTGTTAAAACCGATTTCAAAAAGAGGAGGAGAATGATGTGAAAGCAAGGAAAAATAAAACAGGAACAGCGGTCATGGCAGGTGCCAAAAAGCCATTCTGGAAAAAAGTAAAGGACAACCGGACATTGCTGCTGATGTGTCTTCCTGCCGTGGTGTTTTTTGTAGTCTTTAATTACTGCCCCCTGCCGGGTGTGTACATAGCGTTTACGAACTATAATTTCCGGGAAGGAATTTTCGGCAGTCCGTTTGTGGGGCTGAAGAACTTTGAATTCCTGATTCAATCCGGTGAACTTTGGAAGTTGACCAGAAATACCCTGCTTTATAATGTGGTCTTTATTGTTCTGGGCAATGTGGTGCAGATCACACTTGCCGTTATGCTGAACGAAGTGCGTAACAAATATTTTAAAAAGGTATCCCAGACCATTATGTTCCTGCCGTATTTCATCTCTGTGGTATTGATCGGAGCCATCGCATTTAATATCCTGAATTACGATACAGGTGCGTTAAATACACTGCTGCGTGAAACAGGCGGAGACCCTGTCAAGATTTACAGTATGGCAGGTATATGGCCGTTTATCATTATCTTCTGTCAGATGTGGCAGCAGACAGGATACGGTTCGGTTGTTTATTTTGCAGCGATCTGCGGCATTGATTCCGGTATGATGGAGGCCGCGGAAGTGGACGGAGCAACGAGCTGGCAGAGAATCCGCTACATCATCCTTCCAAGCCTGAAACCTACATTTATTATTCTTCTGCTCTTTGCTTTAGGCGGCATTATGAAGGGTAACTTCGGTTTATTCTGGAACATGGTAGGCAATAACTCCCAGCTCTTCCAGACAACAGATATTATTGAGACGTTTGTATACAGGACCATGACAACGCAGAACAACTTCTCTACATCGTCTGCAGTGGGGCTGTACCAGTCCATCTTTGGATTTGCCCTTGTTATGTTTAGTAACTGGCTGGTAAAACGGATCGATCCGGATTACGCATTATTCTAGGAGGTGAATAAAGTGCAGAATCAAAATAAGACAAAGATAAAACAGGACGCCAGTACCTGGATCGTAAAAATGATCTCTTATCTGGTGATCACAGCTTTTGCGCTGATCTGTCTGCTGCCGTTTATTCTTATCATATCGGCTTCATTCAGTACAGAGAGCGTGATCATGAAGGAAGGGTTCGGCCTGCTTCCGAAAGAATTCACATTGGATGCATATACCTGGGTGTTCCGTTTCCCGAAAATGATACTGGGCTCTTACGCAGTCACGATTCTTCTTACGGTCTGCGGAACCCTTGTAGGACTGTTCGTCATTGCCATGACCGGCTATGCCCTGCAGAGAAAGGATTTTCCCTTCAGGAATGTAATATCCTTTTTCATATACTTTACAACCCTGTTTTCCGCAGGTATGGCGCCCACTTTCATCTGGGTATCCAGATATCTGCAGTTAAAAGGTACATACTTTGCCGTGTTCTTCCAATTGCTTATGACACCGTGGCTGATCATTCTGATGAAGAACTTTGCAAAATCCGTGCCCTTTGAGATCACCGAGTCCGGTAAAATTGACGGGGCCGGAGACTTCAGGATTTTTATTTCCCTTGTTCTGCCCATGCTGAAACCGGCACTGGCAACTGTGGGCCTGTTTCTGGCTCTGGGCTACTGGAACGAATGGTACCTCTCATCCCTGTATCTGGGTTCAGAGGTGGATTATAAACCGCTGCAGTATTATCTGTACAACATTATAAACCAGGCGGCTGCGCTTAAGAATTCAATGGCCGGTGCTGCTGTGACGGTTGCAGACCTTCCGTCCAATACACTGAAGATGGCCACAGCAGTTGTGGCAACCGGACCGATCGTATTTTTGTATCCTTTTGTACAGAAGTATTTTATCTCCGGTATCACCGTGGGAGCGGTAAAAGGCTAATGATTTTTGTAACTGCTGACTGATATGAATTACCCTGTAAGGGATTTATATGAATAAAAAATATAAGAAGTGGAGGATCAAAATGAAAAAGAATACCACAGTAAAACGTACTCTGGCTCTGACCATGGCTGTATTAATGGGAGCAAGCCTGGCAGGCTGCGGAAGCAAAGGCGGTGACGGAGGTTCCAAAGTGAAAGAGGACGGAACTATTGACACATCCAGCCATGAAGTCATCAATATGCTGGTTCTGGGAAACAAACCTTCCAACGGCAGATTAGATGAGATGCTGAAAGAGTTAAACAAAGTCCTGACTGAAAAAGTAAATGCAGAGCTGGAACTCACTTATGTTGAGTGGGCTGACTGGCAGACACAGTATAATACACAGCTTTTAAGCGGTGACGCATCCCTTGACATTATCACAACCGCTACAGACTGGCTGTACGGATGGGAAAATGCGCAGAAAGGTGCATTCCTGCCCCTGACAGAAGATATGCTGAAGACATACGCACCGAAGACCTGGGAACAGGTTGACGCTGACGGCAACTGGGATATCTGCAAATTGAACGATGAGATCATGTTCATCCCTGAGGATAAATACACCCAGTATACAAACCATGGAATGATGTACCGCGGAGACTGGGCAAAAGAGGCAGGCATCACGGACGGAACCATCACAAAATTTGACGAACTGACAACGTATTTCAAATATGTAAAAGACAACAAGCCGGATGTTGTTCCGTGGGATGCAGGAAAGAATAACCTGGGAAGCCTTCTGGAGCCATATATTTTATCTAATACAAATTACCGTCCGCTTATCGGATGTAATGCAGGTAATTATGAATTCTGGTTTACCTCCAAAGAAGATCCCTATACCGTTTCTTCTCCGTTCATGGAGGACGATGCGATCTATGAAGCGGCAGATATCATGAAAGAATGGAATGAGATCGGCGTATGGCGTGAGGATGCCCTGAACTATGACGGCGATACCAGAGTGGAAATGTATGCAGGTACCTGCGCGGCAGACCAGCACCACAGCCAGACTTACTATTCACAGGTAAAACCCAACATGGATGTAAAACAGCCGGGTTCTGATGTGAAAATGTATTACTGGGGACAGGAAAACAACAATGTGGCAAAACCCATCAAGACTCACGGTGCCGCAGCGATCAGTGCCAATTCCAAACACCCTGAGAGAGCCCTTATGGTGTATGATCTACTCCGCAATGATGAAGAATGCTACCGTTACATCAACTATGGTGTTGAGGGAACAGACTACATTGTGACAGAGGACGGCAAGCTGGATTATCCGGAAGGATGGGATGAGGCAACTGACAAAGTGGATGCCAACTTCTGGTGCGGCCGTAACGACGACCTGGAACTGCAGAATGTAAGCTGGTGGGAAGGCACCCAGGATATGATAGATAATTATGATAAGATTGCGTATGATTATGAATTTGAAAACCTGATCATTGACAAAAATGCGATCGAGACACAGCAGGCAGCCATTGCCAACGTGTTATCTGAGTATCTGCCACAGCTTGGTTATGGAAAATATGAAGATCCTCACAAGGCAATTGACGAAATGAGGGAAAAACTCAAAGCAGCCGGCTATGAAGAAGTAAAAGCATCTATTCAGAAAGATATTGATGCATTCAGAGGCGAAAAGTGATAAAATCATAATTAGGAAAATTTAGTAAAACGCATGGGAATACCAATACTGGCGCAGAGAAAAGTGCCCGGCATTTGGCATTCCCATTTGCCGTATGAACAAATGAAAGTTCAGAAAGGAGTAACTGTGGAAAAATTTGAGATAAAGGAAGATTTTTATCTGGACGGAAAAAAGATCAAAATTATTTCCGGCGGGATGCATTATTTCCGTGTGGTCCCTGAATATTGGAGGGACAGACTGGAAAAGTTAAAGGCTTTGGGATGTAATACGGTTGAGACCTATATTCCCTGGAACCTTCATGAGAAGGAGAAAGGCGTGTTTGACTTCAGCGGTATTCTGGATATTGCCCGTTATGTGAAGACGGCCCAGGAGCTGGGACTGCTGGTGATCTTAAGACCGTCTCCCTATATCTGTGCGGAGTGGGAATTCGGCGGACTTCCCTATTGGCTTCTGAGGGAGGACGGTATGCGCCTTCGGTGCATGTATGAGCCTTATCTGCAGCATGTGAGAGCATACTATGAGGAGCTTTTTAAGGTCATTGCGCCTCTGCAGTATACACAGGGCGGTCCGGTCATTATGATGCAGGTGGAGAATGAGTATGGCTACTATGGTGATGACAGGGAATATCTGGAATACATGAAGGATCTCATGACAGAATGCGGATGTGAGGTTCCGCTTGTAACTTCAGACGGTCCGTGGGGAGATGCCTTTGACTGCGGAAAAATAGACGGTGTCCTGCAGACCGGAAATTTTGGCTCCAAGGGAAAAGAACAGTTTGCCATTATGCGTGAGAAGATAGGGGACAAGCCCCTTATGTGCATGGAGTTCTGGGTGGGCTGGTTTGACAACTGGGGTGTGGAATGCCATCAGACCGGAGATTTGGATGAGCATGTGAAGGATTTGGATGAAATCCTGTCTGAGGGGCATGTGAATATTTATATGTTTGAGGGCGGTACGAATTTTGGATTTACAAATGGCTCCAACTACTATGATGAGCTGACTCCGGACGTGACTTCCTACGATTATGACGCCCTGCTGACTGAGGACGGAAGGATCACACCAAAATATGAAGCGTTCCGCCGGGTTATCAGCAAATATACGGAGATACCGGAAGTAAGTCTGAGTACGGAGATAAAAAGAAAAGACTACGGAACGCTGAAGACAGCCAGAAAAGCCGGGCTTTTCGGAAACCTGAAAAACATAGCCTTGCCGGTTGACTGTGTATATCCTCAGTCCATGGAAAAGCTGGGCCAGGGATACGGATACATATTGTATGAAAGCCCGTTGAAATACGAGGGACCTATTGAAAAAATCCGTCTGTGGGGCGCCAATGACAGAGCAAATATGTTTGTGGATGAAAAGCCTGTATTGACACTGTATGACAGGGAACTGCTGACAGAGTATACATTTGAGAATCCGGTCCGGAAGGGGGAGAAGATCTCCATTTTGATGGAAAATATGGGCCGTGTCAACTTCGGGCCGGCTCTTGAGCAGCAGCGCAAAGGAATCGACAGAAGCGTGCAGATCAACGGGCACCAACATTATCACTGGACAGAATACTGCCTGCCAATGGAAGATTTAAGCGGTCTCGATTTTGGGGTCCCGATCAAAGCGGGAGAGCCGGGATTCTATGAATTTACATTTGAGACTGACGAGACAGGGGATACCTTCCTTGACTTTACCGGATGGGGAAAAGGCTGTGTGCTGGTCAATGGATTTAATATCGGGCGTTTTTGGGAAATCGGTCCGCAGAAGCGGTTATATATACCGGCCCCGCTGTTGAGAGAAGGGGAAAATACGATCCTTATTTTTGAGACAGAGGGAAAAACCCCGGGCAGCATCTCACTTTGCGGTGAACCGGACCTTGGATGAGGCAATGTATTATGAAATAAATGCCAATATCCTGCCACAGATCAGACTGGTGGACACAGCCGTGCTGGAGCCGCCCTATGTACACAGAAAGCGGCAGCCGGATGAATATATTCTGTATATTATGAAGCAGGGGGTGCTGTACCTGAGGGAAGAGGAAAAAGAGTATGAACTCAGGGAGGGAGATGTACTTCTGCTGGATACGGACTTTGTGCACGAAGGACGGAAGGCCTCCGGGTGTGAGTATTTTTATATCCATTTCCGCCATCCCCAGATTTACAGAAGAGAGGTGCAGCCGGGTTTTATGGAGAATCTTCTGCAAATCCGGGGAACCTGCCTGCAGCAGGACAGCGGTTCCCATAAGCGGTACAGAGATGACGTCCTGTGGCTGCCGAAACACGTTTCTCTGGGCAGAAAGGGAGGCTATCTGCGGGTGCTGAAGCTGATCCAGGAAGCCATGGAACAACATAGAAACCAGATGGAGAATTATAAAGTGGCGTGTGAGTGCCGCTTTATGGAGGCCCTGGTGGCAATCTCCAGGGAGGCCTTGTCATCCTGGACTGCCAGGCCCACCCACGGGATTCCATCCTCCTATCACCGGGTCCATGAGCTTTTGAATTATTTGAATGAGAATTATCACCGGCAGATATCTGGTGCAGGAATTGAGGAGGAGTTCTCCTGTAATTTTGATTATCTGAACCGGGTATTTAAAAAGAACATCGGAAAAACCATCTTTGCCTGCCTTAATGAAATACGCATACACCGTGCCATGGAGCTGCTGGCTACCACTTCCATGAAGATCTCCGCTGTGGGATACCGGGTGGGGTTTAAGGATGACGGGTATTTTTGCAAGGTGTTTAAAAAGTATACGGGGATATCACCGGGGCAGTATGGGGCTTTGGCAGGGATGCGGGAGATGGAGTGTGAGGACGGTAACGGAAATTTGCAATAAAGTATACCCTAAAGGGCATCCCATAATTTATGCAGCAGCAAGTGCTGCATTATAATGTATGTATAATGTCTGGTGCAATGTGAATTAACGGGTGCTGTAAATCAGATTAAAGAGAAACGCTATATTAAGAATCTGGAAAGTTATTCAGGCAATTTATTGTTAGTGGGAATTAATTATAATATAAAGACAAAGAGACATGAATGTGTGATTGAATCTGTTGAAAAAACTGACGATCACTCTGATTTTTTTGCAAAACGGGAGTACCTGTATGGTGCTCCCGTTTTGCAGACTAGACATGGGCCGAGACTGTTTTCGTGGTCCATTTTCTGGATCTCCAGCGTATCAGATAGGCAGTTCCGCGGAAAAATTCGTCCATGGCAAAGGCGGTCCAGCATCCCGCTAGGCCAAGCCCCATGCGGATTCCCAGAATATAGGAAAAGAGAATACTCATGGTCCAGCAGGATATCATAGATACCGTCATGGGATAGACCACGTCCCCGGCGCCGCGCAGGGAATTTTCCTCCACATGGTTGAATCCCCTGCCTGTTTCTACCAGGATATCAATGAACATCAGATGCCTGCCCATGGCAATGATCTGCGGGTCCGAGGTAAAGCATCCAAGCAAAGGCTCTGCCAGAAGAAAGATCAGGAACGAAAGGGTCACATTGGCGCCTATGGTCAGTTTCAGGTTCTGTAGATTTAGCTTGTATGCCTGCTCATACTTACCCGCTCCGGCGAGCCACCCTATCATAAGGGAAGTGGATAATCCCAGACTCATGCCGAATACATACACGTAAAATACAATATTGGATACATATATTTTAGTGGAGATAGCACCAACCCCCAATATAGCAATGATGGAGGTGGAGACTACCTGGGAAAGATTGTAAGAAATGGTGCTGACACCTCCCGGAATGCCCACCTTCAGCATAGTTGTGACAATTTTCAATGAAGCGGGGCCTTTTTTTCTGAAATTCAGACCCAGCGGTATTTTCCGCAGGAAAGTGAGTATCAGGAGCAGTCCGAACAACTGGCTGCATACATAGGCGGCAGCAATGCCCGAAACCCCGGAAAGGGGAAGTTCTACCGGGCGGAAAATGATCAGATAGTCCAGTGCGGCGTTCATACAGTTCATGGTCAGGGATACGCAGACAGATATCTTAGGCTTCCCATAACTTCTGAAAATGCCAGAGACGCTGGATGTCACTGCCTGGAAAAATGAGAACTGCACGGCGATCCGGAAATAGGTGACTGCATAGTCCAAAACCTGCCCTTCCAGATGCATAAGGCCCAGAAGAGGCCTGGCTGCCAGGGAAAGAGAGGTGCCCAGAACCAAACTTAATGTGCCGCACAAAAGAATGGAGGTAAAGGCAGCGTCAGAAGCCTTTTCTGTATTTTCGGCACCCAGGTTGTGGTTGATGACGATGGACGCGCCTGTGCCGATCACGGTATAAAAGGTGAGTATCATACCCAGAAGCTGAGTGGCAGAGCCAACGGCTGCCACAGCATCATCTGAGTAATGGGAGAGCATCAGGGTGTTGATGGTGCCCATCATGTTAAGAAGCAGCATTTCCGTAAAAAAGGGTACGAAGATGCGGGACAGGGTCATGGTGCCCTGTGGTGTTTTCATAATGCTCAGGGTTTTGTCATAATGAAAGAATTTCATGGAGTCACCTTCTTTCTATCTCTGTCACTTTAAAGGAGGAAGTATCAGAACCGCCGGTTTGATATTTGCCTCCGCGTCACCGGAAACAGTGATGGTCACTTCCTTTTCCTCATTGATATGGTTTACATAAATTAATAATCTGCCGCAATATGCCCGTCTGAAGTGGGCGCTGTAATCCGTCACATCCGCCAGGTTTCCATTCTCCAGCCCACATATGCTGCCGTTATCTGCTGTCACATGCAGGAGGGAAGAGTCGGAGAGGACAGGATTGCCCCAGGTATCTCTCATAAGTGCCTCAATTTGATATAACAGGGGTTGGGGGCCGGGATTTGGGGAGTCCTCAAAGCATTGCAGGGATACGCAGCAGGCAGCGCCTGTAGTTATCAGCGTGTGTGAGACTTTCGTTCCATCCAAAGCTGTTCCCAGTGCCTTCAGTGTGCCGGGGGTGTAGACAGCGGAAAGGGTAATGGCATCCGCGTCCTGGTTTTTCTCAAAAGTGCCCAGGCATTTGTCATTCAGCCATATTTCCGCCCGGGGCAGATTGGTGTAGCACTTTATAAGTACATCTTCTTTTTCCGGATAGTTCCAGGTATCAGCAACAGGGGTCCATTCCCCCCGGTCAGCGTCCAGACGGGCAGTGGACAGATGTATCATGGGCTTGGTGGACCATAGACTCTGCCTGCGGTAATAACCCGGTTTTTCAAATCCGGCAAGTGTCAGAAGCCCTGCACCGGAGCCATGGATGGGCCAGCCTTTTGCTTCCCCCAGATAATCAATTCCAGTCCAGAGAAACTGTCCTGAGATCCAGGGCTTTTCCGTTACTGCTCTCCACGCTTCCAGGCTGTGGCCGTTTTCGCTTCCGATAAATGGTTTGCCGGGGAATCTGCGGTGGCTTTCCTCATAGAGATGTTCCTTGTAGTTATATCCGGCAACATCCACAGAGTCCAGGAATCCCAGTCCCAAAGACAGCTCCGGGAAAGCAGCCGCCAGGGTGACAGGACGGGTTTTGTCACTTTCTTTCACGATTTTGGACAGTTTTTGTGCGAGCACAGCCAGGCGTCCGGCATCCGGCCTTTGGGGGTTATATTGCCGTTCCTCCGCCGGTTTGTCCGCATCATTGTTGCCTGTCATGGTGGTGAAAGAGGCGTGGCAGTAAGGGTCATTGGGGTAGTCGATCTCATTGCCGATACTCCACATGATAACAGAGGGATGGCAGCGGTCACGGCGGACAAGTGCTGTCAGGTCCTCTTTATGCCACTGGGGAAACTCCAGATAATAGCCCTGGTGCTTTGGGGGATACACATTATGCCCGGTGCTCCATTTGTTTTTGGGACCTTCCCACTCGTCAAACGCTTCATCTATGACAAGAAAACCCATCCTGTCGCAGAGGTCATAAAGCTCCGGCATATGGGGGTTGTGGCTCATCCGTATGGCATTGCATCCCATATCCTTTAACTTTCTGAGGCGCCTGCGCCATACTGCGGCGGGCACGGCAGCGCCCAGACAGCCTGCATCGTGATGGACACAGACTCCTTTTATCAGTGTGTTTCTGCCGTTCAGGAAAAAGCCTCTGTCTGCATCAAAGCAGATACTGCGGAATCCGACGCTGCGTGTGTCAACCCTGTATTCTGTAGTGAAGCCAGCTTCCGAATCACACTCAGCGGACGGACAGATCCAGGTTTCCAAAGTATATAATTCCGGTGAATCCGGAGACCACAGGACAGGGGCAGTGAGCTCACGGGAGGCTTCGGCCTTGCATACGGTACCGGCGGGGAAGCACATATTGACAGAAGCTTCGGCCTGCACCATAGAAGCAGCCGAAGGGTTGGCTACAGCCTGCCCTCCCTGTGTTTCATTGGCAGAAAAACCCTCATATCCCGTCTTTAGCAGCCTGAATTTAACGGTGGCCCGTACATCCTGCAAGGTATCGTTTTTTATCTCACAGGATGCACGAAAGACCGCTTTTTCAGGGGATACCTCAGGTGTTTCAAAAGCCGCGCTGTAAGGGACCATATGCACAGGTTCCTGTACTGTGAGCTGTACTTTTCGGGTGATACCGGAACCGGTGAACCAGCGGGAATCCGCAATATCCCTGTGGTCCACACAGACACAGATGATGTTTTCGCGGTCAAAATAAAACTGCTCTGTAATATCATAAGTAAAGGAAATATATCCGTTTGGCCTGTTTCCCAGATAGTAGCTGTTGCACCAGACACGGCTGTTTTTATAGACACCGTCAAAGGCCAGAGACAGCCTTTTACCTTTCCAGGATCCATGGGGTGTGATACGGAACCGATACCATCCAATGCCGCCTGCCAGGTATCCGGTACCACTGGAATATTCCCTGGAGAACGGAAGGGTTACCGACCAGTCGTGAGGGAGCAAAACCGTCTCCCAGGCTGAGTCATCATACCATGCCTGCCATGCATCCGGGCAGTCTCCCGGATGGAATCTGCAGCTTTGGGTTATGGGATAAAATGTTGTATTCAATGGAATACCTCCTAGTTTCTTTTTCTGCTAAAACATATTATAAGGAAACGGCAGAAGAAAACAATGGAATTGGGAGAGACTTATTGTAAATCAGCGACCTTTTTCCCGAAAGGCATTGTAAAAGTCCGCCGGGTGTAGTAGAATAAAAAAAATGAAACCGATTTCAAAATGCCGGACATGGCATGAGCAAGGAGGAAAAAACTGCATGGATCAGAGAGAAAACGGTTATTTATTTGTACATTTTACAGGGGAGTCTCCGGATGGAGAACAGGTATATTTTGCCCTCAGCAGAGATGGGATGCACTGGCAGGATTTGAACGGGGGCAGGCCGGTGATCCGGTCCGGGATCGGGGAAAAAGGAGTCAGAGACCCATTTATAATAAAGTCTGTCATAGATGGAAAGTTTTATATTATTGCCACAGATCTGAGGATTGCCGGCAATAAAGGCTGGACGGCAGCACAGATGGAGGGGAGTACCCGGATCATTGTCTGGTGCTCTGAAGATTTGCTTCACTGGTCAGAACCCTGGAGTTTTGAGACGGGAATCCCGGGGGCCGGCTGTGCGTGGGCGCCGGAAGCCATATATGATCAGGAGAAGGGATCATACCTTGTGTTCTGGGCCTCCATGACAAAAGAGCCGGGGGACTCAGCTCATAAACAAAGAATCTATTGCTCCTATACCAGAGATTTTAGGGTGTTCACAGCACCGGAAAAATACATTGAGAGGGACCATCATGTAATAGACACCACCATTATAGAGGAAGAAGGCGTTTTCTACCGATTCTCAAAGGATGAAACCAATAAAAATATACGCATGGACAAAGGTACAAGCCTGCAGGGAGAATTTACGGAGGTTTGGGCAGAACAATTGAGCACTCTTATGGGAGTGGAAGGCCCGGCGGCATTCCCCATGGGGGAAAAAGGGAAGTGGTGCCTTATGGTGGACCGGTTTGCAGAAGGACTCGGATACCTTCCCCTCATCTGTACAAGTCTGGAAGACGGTGACTTTAAAGTGGCTGAGGCAGTGGATTATGATATGGGAAATGTCTGCAAACGCCACGGGTCTGTGCTGGTGTTGAATGAAAGCGAATACCAGCGCCTGTATAAGCGCTGGGGCAGCAAAAATGCAGAACCTGATATAAAGGTAAAGATTAATACAAAAGCAGAAAAAGCAGAGATGCAGGACCTGTTTGGTATCTTTTTTGAAGATCTGAACCATGCGGCAGACGGCGGATTATATGCGGAACTGGTTCAGAACCGTGCCTTTGAATTTTGTTCTGTAGACAACCCGGAGTATCATGGACTGACAGCCTGGGAGAAGATTGAAAAGGGCGGGAAAACAGAACTCCGCGTGGAAAAAGAACATGGCCTTTTCCCTGAAAATCCCCATTATCTGGTGATGGAAATACCGGAAGCAGGGGAGGATACCGGTGTTTGGAATCTGGGATTCGGGCCGGGAATCTCCCTTGAAAAAGGTGAGTGCTATGACTTTACTTGTTATGCCAGAAAAGAGAGGGGAGATTGTGAGCAATTGGAAGTTTCCCTGCGCTCCGCAAAAGGACAGGTCTATACCTGTGCAAGTATTCAAATGACAGAAGACTGGGAGAAATACCAGCTTACGCTGCAGGCGCCTATGGATGACAGGCAGGGAAGACTGGCTGTAACAGCAAAGGGGAGCGGTTGCGTGGAACTTGATTTTGTATCCCTGTTTCCAAGACATACCTATAAGAACAGAAGGAACGGCCTGCGCAGAGATTTGGCGCAGCTTCTGGAGGAAATGCATCCTAAATTTCTGCGTTTTCCCGGAGGCTGCCTGATTCACGGCGGTTCCCTGCACGCCAAAGACAGAGACAGCCTGTACCGGTGGAAGAATACCATCGGCCCTGTGGAAAACCGCCCTGCATGCCGAAATAACTGGGGATATAACCAGACCATGGGACTGGGGTATTATGAATATTTTCTGCTGTGCGAAGATTTAGGCGCAAAGCCTGTTCCGGTACTTCCCGGGGGATATAATCCCCATACCCATGAGGGGGCTGTGGGAGACGAACTGAAAGAATATATCCGGGATGCACTGGATCTGATCGAATTTGCCAATGGGGATACAGACTCTTTCTGGGGCGCCAGGCGGGCGGAAATGGGGCATCCCGAGCCGTTTCATTTGGAATATATCGGTATCGGTAATGAGGAGGTGGGAGAGCCGTTTTTTGAACGGTACCCTCTTTTCCATAAGGCGGTCCGGGAGAAATATCCGGAGATACGGATAATTGGCACCAGCGGTCCCTTTGCGGCAGGCAGAGAATACGACAGAGGGTGGCGGTCCGCAAGAGAGGAGGGCGCCGATCTGGTGGATGAACATTATTACCAGTCCCCGGAATGGTTTATTGCCCATCACCACCGCTACGACGCATTTCCTGTAAATGGTCCTAAGGTATTTCTGGGAGAGTATGCTTCTCATGATAATACCTGGTTCAATGCATTGGCAGAAGCATCTTTTATGGTGGGAATGCAGAACGCAGCCCATGCAGTAAAACTGGCATGCTATGCACCGCTGTTCTGTCATAGGGATTATGTAAACTGGGAACCGGATATGATATGGATGGATAACCAAGGGGCGGTGCCTTCTCCCAATTATTATGTACAGAAACTTTTTATGAACCATCACGGGGATGTGGTGCTGCAGCAGGAAATTGAGGACAAGGGTCCGTCCGTAATGCTGAGCAGGTATCCGGACAGTCTTCCCGGCGGCATTGTCCTGGAGGCCAATGAATCCGAGGTGGTATTTGACAATATCGTGATCACAGAGGAAGATACAGGGAAACAGTATACATATCCGAAAACAGTGGTGAACCCTGACAAACCGAAGAAAAAGCTCATGGATGTAAGCAGCAGAGACTATACCATTCATCTGCATGCCAGAGAGTTGAGCGGCAAAAAGGGATTTACCATAAGTTTTGGGCAGCAGGATGAGAAAAACCGCCTGTTCTGGGGAATTGGCGGATGGGCCAATGAAGATTCTATCATCGGTGAGGATGTGAATGGGAGAAATTCCTGTTTGATCCAGCGGACCCGCAGCGTGGAAGTGGGAAGAACTTACGACCTGGAGATCCGTGTTCGGGGCAGAAAGGTGGAGACATTTGTAGACGGAGTCCCGGAGCAGGAGACAGAGGTGCTTCCGGTTCTGGCAGAGCCGGTTTATATTACCAGCAGCCTGGAAAAAGACACAGGAGATATGATCATCAAACTGGTCAATGTACTGCCTTGGGAGCAGAAGGTACAGATATGCCTGGAGGGTGAGGAAAATAGCCGTTTTGCAGGCAGCCTATACAGAATGGATGGATTTGGGAGAGAGGACAGAAACACGTTTGAACACCCGGATCTGGTATCTCCCAAGGTAATGGCAGCCGCGTTTGAGAGCAACAGATTTGAAGTTGACATAAAACCGGAATCTATCTGTATCTTAAGGCTGCACCGCAGACAAAATCCTATACTTCCGGGGCTTTATGCAGACCCGGATGTGCTGAACTTTAATGGGACTTACTATTTATATCCCACAACAGACGGTTTTTCACACTGGTCAGGAACAAAATTCCATGTGTTCTCCTCCAAAGATTTGAGAAAATGGAAGGACGAGGGCATCCTCTTGGACGTTGCTTCCGAGCAGGTTCCCTGGTCTGTGGGTTCGGCCTGGGCTCCCGCTGTTTTTCAGCGGAATGGACGGTTTTATTATTATTTCTGCGCAAAAAGGCCGGATGGTGTTTCCTGTATCGGTGCAGCTGTCAGTGATTCGCCGGTGTCCGGATTTGGGGCACAGCCGGAACCTCTGCTGACCCCTGAAATGGTGCAGGCCGCAGGGGTAAAAATGAGCCAGGTGATAGACCCTTCCATCTATGAAGAGGATGGGCAGGTGTATATGCTGTTCGGAAACGGAGAGCCGGCCATTGTAAAGTTAAGTGACGACCTGCTTCATATCTGCCCGGAAACCATGAAAAACCTGGAGGGCGCAGAGGATTTCAGAGAGGCTGTGACTGTTCTGAAAAGGCAGGGGATTTATCATTTTACCTGGTCATGTGAGGATACCGGATGTGAGGATTATCATGTGAACTACGGTATATCAGAAAGTTTGTACGGACCTGTGAAATACCTGTATCCCGTGCTTCTGAAGAGGCCGGAGACGGACGTGCTGGGGACTGGCCATCACTGCATTTTCAAAGGGTCCGGGGAAGATACTTATTACATGGCTTATCATAGATTTGCCACTCCTTTAAGTGATTATCCGGAGGGAAAAGGCTATCACCGTGAGACCTGTATGGACCGGGTGGAATTCGGAGCAGACGGGTTGTTGAAACCGGTATATGTAAATCCATAGAGGAAGAGATATCACAATTATTATTCGGAGGAAACAGATTCATGCAGAAATTTTTATCAGAAGCAGATTGTAAATGGCTGGAAGAAACCTTTGCAAAATTCCATCTGAAAATGGAAAAGGAATGTGAAAGGCTGGGGGATAAAATTCCCTACATTCCCCAAAACGGATACTATGAGGAGGACTTGGGAGAACGGGATATCGCCTGGTGGACCAATGGGTTCTGGGGCGGGATCCTGTGGCAGATGTATCACGCCACAGGGAAGGAAATATACCGCAGGAAAGCGGAAAATGTGGAGAAACGCCTGGACAGATCCATGGAGGAATATGAAGGGCTTTACCACGATGTGGGCTTCATGTGGATGCACACAGCAGTGGCGGACTACCGGCTCACAGGCAGTCATGAGTCCTATATCAGAGGCCAGCACGCAGCCAATCTGCTGGCAGGCAGATTTAATGTGCTGGGAAATTTCATACGCGCCTGGAATGACGATAAGGCAGGGTGGATGATCATTGACTGTCTTATGAATCTGTCCCTGCTTTACTGGGCTTCCGAGGAATCAAAAGATCCGCGTTTTGAAGCGGTCGCCAGAAAACACGCAGACACAGCAATGGAGAAGATACTGCGCCCGGACGGTTCCTGTAATCACATTGCCATACTGGACCCATTGACCGGAGAGCTTTTGGAAGCTCCGGCAGGGCAGGGGTATGGGGAAGGGTCTTCCTGGTCCAGGGGACAGTCCTGGGCAGTCTATGGATTTGCCATCAGTTATGCCCACACAAGAGAACAAAAATACCTGGACGCGGCAAAGCAGACAGCCCACTATTTCATTGCAAATGTATCCCTTACGGATTATCTTCCCCTGTGCGATTTCAGAGCACCCAAGGAGCCGCTGTATTATGATTCCACAGCCGGTGCCTGCGCAGCCTGCGGCCTTCTGGAGATTGCAAAACATGTGCCGGAAAATGAGAAGAGTCTGTATGAGAAGAGTGCCCTGCGGATCCTGCGCGCCATGGAGGAACATTTCTGTAACTGGAATCCGAATGAGGACGGGGTTCTCGGTATGGGAAAAGTGGCGTATCATGATGAGGGTGAGAATCTTCAGGTACCCATTATTTACGGGGATTATTTCTTTATAGAAGCAGTTCTGCGGCTGATGGGAAAAGATTTCTGGATTTGGTAGGAGGTGCGTTATGGAAGAGAGAAAGCTGAACACGAGGCAGGATTTTGAGAAACGGATGCTGGAGATCCTGAACCCGCTGAAACCGTATTACAGTGAAGAAAAAGCCCGTCTGAACATAGGCTGCACCAGCGCCCATTATCCGGATGAGAGTGCCTGGATGGAAGGATTTTCGCGCCCTCTTTGGGGACTGGCTGCCTTCTGGGCAGGGGGCGGAAGTGATGAAGCCTTTGAAAAGATATACAGGCAGGGTCTGGTTTCCGGTACAGACCCTGCTTCAGTGGAATACTGGGGCAAATGTGAGGATTATGACCAGAAGCTGGTGGAGATGGCTGCCATTGCCTTTGCCATCCTGTTTGCAGGAGAGAAAATCTGGGAGCCGTTGACGGAAAAGGAGAAAAAACAGGTTAGTGTTTGGCTCTGGGAGATAAACCGAAATAAATGCTGTGACTGTAACTGGCGTTTCTTCCACATCCTGGTGAACACGGCGCTCAGAAAGACGGGAATGCCCTATGACAAAGAGGGAATGGAAAAAAGCCTGGATTTCATTGAGTCCTGCTGCCTTGGCGGCGGCTGGTATCTGGACGGAGAGAACGGGCAGGCGGATTATTATATTCCGTTTGCCATGGAGTTTTATGGAATTGTGTACGCAATGGTCATGAAGGAGGAGGATCCTGAACGGTGCAGGCGTTATCTGGAACGGGCGGAGCAGTTTGGGAAAGATTTTGTGTACTGGTTTGCAGAGGACGGCAGTGCGCTTCCCTATGGGCGCTCTCTGACTTACCGCTTTGCACAGGCGGCCTTTTATTCTGCCTGCGTCATGGCGCACATTGAACCTCTTCCCCTGCCCGTTATGAAGGGGATCCTTGTACGGCATCTGGAGTATTGGATGAATCTGCCAATCTTTGACCCTTCGGGGCTTCTGACAATTGGGTATTGTTACCCCAATCTGCAGATGACCGAGAGCTACAATTCTCCCCAGTCGCCCTATTGGGCCATGAAGGCCTTCGCATGCCTTGCCCTGCCGGAGAATGACCCTTTCTGGACCTGCGAGGCGGCGCCTCTTCCTCTGCTTCAGTCAGAGAAATACCTGGAGAAGGCGGATATGATCATACAGAGAAGAGCCGGCGGCAATGTGGTGGCCCTTCCGGGAGGCCGTACCTTTGGACATGTTCATGGCCATACCGAGGAAAAATACGCCAAGTTCGCCTACTCCACAAAATATGGCTTCAGCGTGATGCGATCCCCGGTGAATGTTCAGGAAGCTGCACCGGACAGTGTACTGTCTTTTGAAGTGCTGGGACATATTTTTATCCGCGGGCAGGCAAAGAGCTATGAGGTGGCAAAAGAACAGATTGTCTCCGTATGGTCTCCCCTGCCGGGAATCCTGGTGCATTCCCGTATCATTCCCACCGGAGCGGGACACAGAAGAATACATACCATTGAAAGTGATTATGACTGCACCGCCTATGACGCCGGGTTTGCCCTGCCCATGGGGGAACCGGAGGGATGTGAGGTGCGCTCCCTCCAGGGAGAAGGGGAATCCATGGTCATCAAGCCGGACCCAAATACCAATCTGATTCACAGCAAAACTTTGATCCCTGTTGTGAAATATGAGATTCGGAAAGGGAAAAATGTTATAGAGACGGAAGTGTTATATTAAAGATAAAGCCCCTTTTTTATACTGAAAAGGGGCTTTATATATTTCTGTTAATGAAGTATAATTGGGAAAAAGGGAAAGGCGGGAGACCATGATAAGAAAACCATTTCTCCGTAAAGTTTTCCCATATGGAGAAAGCATGTGAGTCTGCCCTGCGGCAGATAAAGGAACAGAAATACGATGCAGAGCTGCGGGATGAGGGCTACACAGAGATTAAAAAGGAATGTATGGTGCGGATATAAAAAATAAGGAGCAGCAGTCAAAGTGAAATTTAGTTTTCACAGACTGCTGCTTATTCTTTATCACATAGGAAATTCCTCCGGCGGGATCCTATTTTATAAGAACCTGATACAGCACGCATCCATGTGCAGGAAGTATAGCCCGGATTTCCAGGTTCTCGCTGCGGCTGGATGTTCCGTCCCACAGATCGGTAAGTGCAGCGTCCTCCTCAAACTCTTTTCCAAGGTCGTCCAGACCGACACTGACACAAGCAGTTTCATCACTGAGATTAAACAGTGCGGTATACAGAGTCCCTTCTTTTTCATCACATGCAGTCCAGACCGCCTTATCTTCATCCAGGAAAATCTGTCTGGGGCGGCAGGAAGGCGGCAGCAGTGCCAGTACCTTCCGGTTTGTGAGCAGGGACAGGGTCCAGTCATCCATTTTGGTCATCTCTGCGCCCAGCATAAGAGGGGAACCGAAAAGGCACCAAAGGGTCATCATGGTCCGCTGTTCTTCTCTGGTGAAGCCTGTCATGCGCTCCTTGCCGAAGCCCTTTCCGATCCACCCCAGAGGGAGCATATCACAGTCGGGATAACATCCTTCCGAAACCTGTGTCTGCCACAGTTCACAGCGGCGAAACATATCCTTTAAATATTTCCAGTCATCCCAGAAATCGTCCGTAATACGCCACATATTGGCATATTTCTCATAATGCCATGCTCTGTCGATCAGGGCAGGTCCGGGGGAGAGGGAGAATACAATGGGGCGCCCGCAGCGTTTGATGGCGTTTGCCAGCATTTCCACCTCATGGGCCGCGTTATACTGATTCTCCCGGTGAGGGCTTTGGTTGCAGGTGTTGCAGATATCATCACATTTAATAAAATCCACACCCCAGGATGCGTACAGTTCCAGCAGGGAATCATAGTAAGCCTGTCCAGCAGGAGAATGATTAAGGCCGTACATATCCGGGTTCCAGGGGCAGATAGAATAAGGGTTGGCTGCCATGTCGGCAGTGACTTCGCTGCCCTTTATTTTCATATGGTCCTGGGCTGCAATACGGGGGATCCCGCGCATGATATGAATGCCGAATTTCAGTCCCAGGCTATGTACATAATTAGCCAGGGGAGCGAATCCTTTTTGGCCGGCCGAGGAGGGGAAGCGCTCCGGGTCAGGCAGAAGGCGGGAATATTCATCCATTTCCAGTCCGGAAAAGGGAATGTACTGGAACTGTTCTCTCTTAGAACCTGCTTTATGTGCATACCACTGGATGTCCACCACAATGTATTCCCATCCGTATTCTTTTAAGTGTGCTGCCATGTAGTCCGCGTTTTTCTTTACTTGTTCTTCATTTACGGCAGTGTCATAATAATCATAGCTGTTCCAGCCCATAGGCGGGACTTTTGCAAAACTGTTTTTGTTCATAAAAAACCTCCTGGTATGATTCGGGTAGAAATTTGACTTATTTTGATCTTTTGACTTTTTCCATAACACTAATTATAATAAGATTGTGTGGAAAACAAAAGAATAGAAATCTGATATATAGAGGTAAATTTTTGATGGAGTACAACAGGGGGATATTCGGCGTCCTGAATCAGGACGACATGGAGGGACAGCCGCTGGTTCTGCTGGACGGCGGCGTGGAGAGCCGGTTAGGGGAAACGTACGATTTTTACAATGATGACAGGCCGGGATACGAAGGCTTTCTCTTTCAGTATACACTTGGAGGGGAGGGCGTATTTGAAAAAAATGATTCCAGGTACAAGGTGCAGCGGGGGCAGGGTTTTTTGGTGCAGTTTCCTGAAAAGAGCAGATACTATCTGGAAAATGGCCGGGATGAGCCGTGGGAATTTTTATATCTGCATTTTCTGGGAGACGGGGCACTTCCGTTTGTTCGTAAAATAAGAAATATATGCCCGAATCTTATGTCTCCGGATGAAAGCAGCCCGCCGATCCGCATGGCACTGCATCTGCAGAATCGCCTGACAAACGGAGAACGGCTGCAAAAATACGAGGGCGGGGAGTTTCTCTACCGTTTTCTCTGCGCTCTGTTAAGGGAGACAGAACATCCGGCAGCACAGAAAAAAAGCTCTGCCGTGCAGAGGGCAGCGGAAATCATGGAGGAGGAATACCAAAGACTTACCGGGATAGAGGAACTGGCAGCCAGACTGGATCTATCCCCGGAGCATCTGTCCCGGGTGTTTAAAGACGAGATGGGGTGTGCACCCTTGTCCTATCTGACAGGACTCCGTCTGCAGTCTGCCATGAATGATCTGCTGGGCACAGCGTGGAGTATAGACCGTATCGCCAGAAAAAACGGATTTTCCAATGGAAATTACTTTGCAAAAATCTTCAGAAAGCATGTGGGTATTAGCCCGGGCAGCTACAGGGAGAGCAATGGAAACGGTAAATGCAGCAGGAAAGGAATGGGAGAATGAAAAAAATGGGAATTATTTTCGGCAGTTTGATCTTTGTGCTGGCCGCTGTGCTTGCAGTCTTTGCCGCGGCGGGTGTACAGAAGAGCAGATCACTTCAGCAGGAAATGAAGCGTATGGACAGGCAGATAAATAAAATGCAGAAAACGTCGGAATCTCTGGAAGAGGAACTGGAGGCGCTGAAGGAAGCAAAGCAGGAGGAAGCAGCAGGTGCCGGTCAGGAGGCAGGGACAGCAGAAGGCGCCCAGGAAGCAGATGCACAGGAAGCAGATGCACAGGAAGCAGGCGCCCAGGCAGCAGATGCACAGGAAGCAGATGCCCGGGAAGCGCCTCCTGCGGAGCAGAAGAGCAGCGGAAGAAAAGTAGCCATCGACCCCGGACATCAGGGACCGGGAGCAGATACAGGGGGAACGGAACCCCTTGGCCCCGGTTCTGAGGAGATGAAGGATAAATTTGCATCAGGCACCCAGGGCGTCTACACCGGTGTCCCGGAATATAAACTGACCCTGGCTGTTTCCATGCAGCTTCAGGAAGAGCTTAGAAACCGCGGTTATGAGGTCATCATGACAAGAGAAGACAATGACACCGCCGTCAGCAATGTGGAACGTGCTCAGATTGCTGCCAAGAACGGTGCGCAGATCCTTGTCAGGATCCACGCCGACGGCAGCGGGGACAACAGTGCAAATGGTGCCATGACTATGATCCCATCTGCTGAAAATCCCTATGTGGGGCAGCTTCATGAGGAAAGCAGCAGGCTGGGGGAGGAGATCATCAATGCTTATTGCCAGGCAACAGGCATTAAAAACAATGGCGTAAGGCTCTATGACAATATGACGGGCATCAACTGGAGTACAGTTCCGGTGACCATTTTGGAAATGGGTTTTATGACCAACCAGAGTGATGATGAGAGAATGCAGGACCCTGAGATGCAGAAAAATATGGTACAGGGAATTGCGGACGGCATAGATGCCTATTTTGCAGCCGCTCAGTAGGTTTGTGCATTGCCTGAGGCATGGTATTTCCGAAACCGGGAGGGAGACATTTTAAACTGTTTCTTGAAAGCCTTGCTCAGATGAAATTCATCGTAAAATCCAAAGTTGACTGCAGCCTCATGAAGAGGGGCATCAGGCTGGTGTATCAAAAAATACCGCACCATCTCCAGTTTGGTCTCCATCTGATAGGCATAGAAGGTCTTTTGGCAGGCTTTCTGAAATCGGTTATTCAAGGTACGGGCACAGATAAAATGAGCTTCCGCCATTTCCCCGGCAGTGTAAAACCTCTGGGGGTTAGACTGTATCTGCCGACAGATCTCGTCCACCAGAGCATCAGACTGCCCTTTTTCTCTGGGGGCAGCCTGATGCTCTGCGATTTCACATAACAACAGATTAAAAAGCAGGGAGAGGCGGCAGAGCTTTTCAGGACTGTCTGACCAGAACGCGGATATGATCTCTTCAAAATACATCCGGATGTGGGGATTGTGGCGGCAGTGCAGCAGGGTATGGCATGGAAAAAGTGTGGATGGTTCCATTTTTTCCATGCCGTTTTTTTCGCCCTTCTCAGCAGGGGAAGGCAGCACGTGGAAATACATATGCCTGTTTCCCGGATTACACGGTTTTTCGCCGTAATGGTGCCTGCCGGCGCCAAGGATCAGCAGGTCATCCCGGTGCATTTCATATACACTTCCATCCTCCATGATCTCCCAGTCCCCTTCCAGCATGTAAAGAAAATCATGTTCTGAAAGTACACGGTCAGGATGGACCATGCCGTTAATGGATGTAATATAGTTGGCGCTGGTTATCTGCCGATGGGCCATTTTTTCCATAAGAAGCATGAGAGACTCTCCTTTTCTATAGCATTATTTCCATATTATACATGTGATATTCCGCATTGGCAATGGATAGGAAAGCAAAGATCTGTTAAAATTATCATGACAGATCAAGTACGGTAAGTGATATTGCCGGCAGCCCAAAAAGGCAGATGGAGGATGGATAAAATGGACAGAAAAAATTTCAGCAGGCCCCTTTCTCTGAGGAGCGTGCAGATAACCGATGATTTTTGGAAAAAAGAGATGGAGCTGGTGAGAACCCAGATGCTGCCCTATCAGTGGGATGCACTGAATGACCAGGTAGAGGGGGCTGTGCCCAGCTACTGTATGAGGAATTTTAAGATCGCGGGTAAGAAGAACCTGGAGAGAAGAGAGCGGGGGGAAACGTTCCGGGAACCTTCCTATACCTTCCGCGGCTTTGAGGCTCTTCCCCAGGACCCCCGGCACCCGGAAGATAAATTTTACGGGTTTGTTTTCCAGGACAGTGATTTCTATAAATGGATTGAGGCGGTGGGTTATTCCCTCACCCAGCACCGGGACCAGGAGCTGGAAAAAACAGCGGACCATGCCATTGATATGGTCTGTGCCGCCCAACAGGAGGACGGCTACCTGGATACTTATTATATCCTGAACGGGAAAGATAAAATATTTACAAACCTGAAAGACCATCACGAGCTGTACTGCCTCGGACATTTGATCGAAGGGGCAGTGGCCTATTATCAGGCTACGGGAAAAGATAAACTGCTGAAAGCGGCCATGAGATATGCGGACTATACGGCAGAACATTTTGGCCCGGAAGAGGGAAAATGCAAGGGGTATCCGGGCCATGAGATCGCGGAGATGGCACTGGTCCGCCTGTTTGAGGCCACAGGGGAGGAAAAATATCTGAACCTGGGGAAATTCTTTGTGGATGAAAGAGGCCGCAGACCCTATTATTTTGATAAAGAACACCCGGAAGGTGTGAAAGATCAGCCCGGTGGACTCCGCTACGCATACAATCAGGCGCATATTCCTGTACGGGAACAGGAGGAAGCGGTGGGCCATGCGGTGCGCGCGGTTTATCTCTATTCGGGAATGACAGATATAGCCAGGCTGACGCAGGATGAGAGCCTGTATAAAGCCTGCGAAAAATTGTGGGATAATATGGTGGACCGGAAGATGTATATCACCGGAGGAATAGGCGGCACCCAGATAGGGGAAGCATTTTCTTTCAATTATGACCTGCCCAATGACACGGCATACGCAGAGACTTGCGCAGCCATAGGCCTTGTATTTTTTGCCAGGAGAATGCTGGAGATGAAGCCTGATTCCAGGTATGGGGATGTGATGGAACGGGCACTGTACAACTGTATACTCAGCGGTATGGCCCTGGATGGGAAAAGCTTTTTCTATGTGAATCCACTGGAAGTAAATCCTGAGGCCTGCCATAAAGATGAGAGGAAAGCGCATGTGAAACCTGTGCGGCAGAAATGGTTCGGCTGTTCCTGCTGTCCTCCCAACCTGGCAAGGCTGCTGAGCTCCCTCAGCGCTTACGCCTTCACAGAGACAGAAGATACCTTGTTTGTACATCTCTATATGGGAAGTATTGTGAAAAAGCAGGTGAATGGAAAAGAAGTGACCATCTCCATCAGCTCCGGGCTGCCCCACAGCGGAAAGGTGGCCATAGAGGTGAGGGGGGAATCCGTACCGTTTACCATAGCCCTCCGTATTCCGGACTGGTGCAGGGAGGAAGCGGAGGGAGAGAAAGCTCAAACCGGTTTTACACTGAAGGGCGTGCAGGACGGTGCCTGTGTCATGAGGGATGGTTACCTGTATGTGACAAAAAGCTGGAATCCGGGAGAGCCCATGACTCTGGAATTTGCCATGGATGTGAAAATCCTGCAGGCTGACCCCAGAGTCCGGGAGGACATAGGCAGGGTGGCAGTGGCAAGAGGCCCTGTGGTGTACTGCCTGGAGGAGGCCGACAATGGGGCAGATCTCCATCTGCTTACAGTGGACTGCAGTGCAGGGACCCGGACAGAAGTCTATACAGTGGCAGGGGAACCGGTCACTTCTGTTGTGGCGGATGGATTCCGGCAGAAGCTGCCGTCTTTTGGGAAGGGGCTATATCACTCTCTGAAAGCGGCTGTAAAGGAACCGGTTAAGCTTCGTTTCATACCATATTATGTCTGGGCAAACCGAGGAGAAAATGAAATGACAGTTTGGGTCAGACAGGAAAAATAGAAAAAAGGCGAAAAAAGTAAAAAAATATCACATAAAATCGAAAAATAATCCATTTTTATTTCTGAAAGATTCGATTATAATGTACTCAGAATAAGAAGAAAATCACGGATCATATAAAGACTAAAAGAAGGAGAATGGTTTTATGTGCGTTCAAGTTTGTTTTAAAGAAGTAAATGAAATTGTGAATTTTGTAAACAAAGTATCAGAGGCTCCCTTCCAGATTGATGCCTGCTACGGCAGCTATATGGTGGATGCCAAATCCATTATGGGAATGATGGCCATCGGCGCCGGTAAAAAAGTAGAACTGAAAATTTATTCCGATGAGGGCGTCGGAAATCTGGAGCAGCTGATCCGGACATATGCAGCATAGAATTAGCCCGGCAGTTCCCTGCCCCGTAAAAACAGGCACCCGTTTCCCGTAAGATAACCCGGCTCGAAGAGTAGTTTCTGCTCTGGGGGCCGGGTTGTTTTTATGCGGAGAACTGGGCGTATTTCTTGGGGGAGATACCCACAGCTTTTGTAAAAGATTTCAGGAAGTTACTATAGTCCCCAAAGCCGCAGCGGATGCAGGCATCTGTGACAGAATATCCCTCTGAAAGATATGATTTGGCAAGGGTGATGCGCTTGGCAGTAATGTATTTATTGATGGTGGTTCCCGTTTCACTCTTGAATATCCTGCACAGATAAGAGGTGCTGATATAAAAGTGTTTAGCCAGCCGCTCAATGTAAAGATCGTCAGAGATATGCTGATTAATATAGGAAAGAATGGCGTCCATCTGTTCATGACGGCTTCCGACAGGTTCATGCCGGGGCAGGTCGTGGCTGCAGTTTCTCAGAAAGATGCCGTTTAAAAAGGTCATAAGCTGGAGAAATACTGCGTGGTCTAAAATATCCTGTCCGTATTCGTTATTCTCGGACAGCTTATGTATAAAGTACAGAAAGCGTTTCTGTTCCTCAAGGGACAGAGAAATCTTGTGTCCAAAGTTAGTATTGCGGCAGGTAAAACAGTAGTTCAGATCGGTCTTGCCGGAACAGCATTGCTTCAGGTGATCAGGGTAGATGGAGACAATGATCCGCTCGTGTTTCACATTGTCGATCTGGGACAGATAATGGCTTTCATATTGATTTATAAAGAAAATATCTCCGGGATTGAAAGTATAGAATCGGTTGTCGATCAAAAACTGCTTTCCGCCGGAGATGGAGTAATAAATTTCATAACAGTCATGGATATGGATATCCATAGGCTTCTCATAGCTGTACAGATGCGCAACGGAAAATGTCTGCGTTTCAATACAGGAACGTATGCCTTCTTTACAGGAACTATATAGTTTCATGGATGTTTCCTCCTGGTGATCAACGGATGCCACCTGGGTTCTGTGGCCGTAACTGTGAAGGTATGGAACCGTTACATTTTTAGTATAAAACATCCGTGTAAGATTTGCAATATTTCCGAAAGAAAAACACAGGAAACCGAAAATTCGTCATGATAAGATGAGGATAACGATAAGGGAAAGCAAAAGAAAGGCAGGAATCATTATGGAACTCAGAACCGCAGCATCACCCAGGGACGTGAAACACTATACCACCCAGCGTCTCAGAGAAGAATTTTTAATACAGAACGTGTTTGTACCCGATGAGATCAAGCTGGTGTACAGCCACATTGACCGAATCATCACCGGCTCCGCCACTCCGGCCGAAAAAGAGCTGAAATTGGTGGCAGGAGATGAACTGAGAGCAGAATATTTTTTACAGAGACGGGAGATGGGGGTTATCAATATCGGAGGTCCGGGCAGCATCTGTGTGGACGGCAGAACTTACCAGGTGGCGCCAAGGGACGGAATGTACATCGGCATGGGCAAAAAGGACATCACATTTACCAGTGCAGACAAGGAAAATCCGGCGAAATTTTATATTAACAGCGCTCCCGCACACACCTCCTACCCCACTGTGCTGATCAAACGAGAGGGGACAGAAGAGGAAGATGTGGTGATCATCAAAGAGGAAAACAAGGTGGAGCTGGGAAGCCTGGAGCAGTCTAACCACAGAACCATCTGCAAATATATTCTTCCGGGCCAGGTGGAGAGCTGCCAGCTCGAGATGGGAATGACAAGCCTGGAGCCGGGAAGTGTCTGGAATACTATGCCGTGCCATACACATGACAGAAGGATGGAGGTATATCTGTATTTTGACATGCCGGAGGATGCTTTTGTCATGCATTATATGGGAGAACCTCAGGAGACAAGACATATTGTTATGAGAAATGAGGAGGCAGTGATCTCCCCAAGCTGGTCGATCCATTCAGGTTCGGGATCCAGAAATTATACCTTTATCTGGGGGATGGTGGGAGAAAACCAGGACTTTAACGATATGGACGGCATCAGAAACCGGGATATCCTGTAAATAAAGAACATGATAACAGGAAAAAAGAGAGGAGATACCTATATGGAAACAAATAAATTATTTTCTTTAGAAGGAAAAGTCGCCCTGGTGACAGGAGCTGCCTACGGGATCGGATTTGCCATAGCGGAGGCATATGCAGCAGCCGGTGCAAAGATCGCGTTTAACTGCAGAGGCCGGGAACACATGGATAAGGCTATGGCTGACTACAAAGCCAAAGGAATTGACGCCAGAGGTTATATCTGTGATGTGACGGATGAGGCCCAGGTGGAAAAAATGGTGGCTGATATTGAGAAAGAACTGGGCACCGTTGATATTCTGGTCAACAACGCAGGTATCATCAAGCGCATTCCTATGACAGAGATGAAAGCAGAGGAATTCCGCCAGGTCATTGATATTGACCTGAACGCACCGTTCATTGTGTCAAAAGCAGTGATTCCCGGCATGATGCAAAAAGGACACGGCAAGATCATCAATATCTGTTCCATGATGAGCGAGCTGGGCCGTGAGACGGTTTCCGCTTACGCGGCTGCAAAGGGCGGCCTGAAAATGCTGACAAAGAATATAGCGTCAGAATACGGCGGATATAATATCCAGTGCAACGGCATCGGGCCGGGGTATATTGCCACACCCCAGACAGCACCTCTCAGAGAAAAGCAGCCGGACGGCAGCAGACATCCATTTGACCAGTTCATCCTTGCCAAAACACCTCAGGCGCGCTGGGGAACCCCGGAGGACCTGATGGGACCTGCCATCTTCCTGGCGTCCCATGCATCTGATTTTGTAAACGGCCATATTCTTTATGTGGACGGAGGGATTCTGGCATATATTGGAAAACAGCCGTGATAAAGAATTTACTTTTTAGCGATCATAGGAGAGGAAGAAAAGATCATGAAAATTGCTTTAATAAATGAAAACAGCCAGGCAGCCAAAAACCAAATCATCTGTCATGCATTGGAAACAGTAGTGGAACCCATGGGGCATGAGGTGCGCAATTACGGTATGTACACAGCAGAGGATGACTGCCAGCTCACCTATGTACAGGTGGGGATCCTTGCGGCAGTTCTTCTGAATTCCGGTGCGGCCGATTATGTGATCACCGGCTGCGGTACAGGCGAGGGTGCAATGCTGGCCTGCAACTCCTTTCCAGGGGTGATATGCGGTCATGTGGAGGACGCTCTGGATGCCTACACATTTGCCCAGATCAATGACGGCAATGCCATTGCCATTCCCTTTGCAAAAGGGTTTGGCTGGGGCGGAGACCTGAATCTCCAGTATATCTTTGAGAAACTTTTCTGTGAGGAGAGCGGACAGGGATACCCAAGGGAACGTGCAGTCCCGGAGAAACGCAACAAACAGATCCTGGACAAGGTAAAAGAGGTGACATACAGAGCCCTTCCCGAGATTCTAGAAAACCTGGATCAGGAGCTTGTAAAAGGCGCACTCAGCGGCGAAAAATTCCGGGAATATTTCTTTGCTGACTGCAAATGTGAAGAGATGGCAGAGGCAGTGAAGAAAGTACTGAATTAATACCTGAATGCCTGTCTGGTGAAACGGACAGGCATTCGTGCAGAAATAGAAAGAGAGAAGAGGTAGAGAGATGTCTATCAGTTTAAAAGTACAGGACAAAAACGGCTTCACACTGGCGGTTGCCCGCGGGGAAAGAGAAGTGAACCTTCCCTACTGTGGGGAATACAGGGAAGGTGATCAGATCGTAGCGGAGGTTGCTGAGACACCTGCATTCTATTGGCTGTCCCTGGATGACGGAAGAGGCCATTCCCTGGTCTATCTGACAGGAAATATATGGTACAAGATTCCTTTTGGGGAAAAGCGGGTCAATATGTCACCCAAGACATTTTTCGGAAGCAGGCATTTGATCCACATCCGAAAAGCTTATTCTTTTGAATATGAGGCATACCGGAACCTGGCGCTGAATGTGAATGACTGTCATGGGGAGACAAACTGTTACCCACACGTATCAGCCAATGTGGAGACAAGAGGAGAGTCTGTCTTTGCAGCCATGAATGCTGTTGACGGTATCACTGCGGCGGCCTGCCACGGGGAGTGGCCTTATGAATCCTGGGGTATCAACCAGCGGGCAGATGCAGCCATGAAGCTGGAATTTGGACGGACGGTGGAGGCTGACCGGATTGTCCTTTATACGAGAGCGGATTACCCTCATGACAACTGGTGGAAAAAGGCGACTGTCACATTTTCGGACGGCAGCGCTATGGAACTGGAATTGAAAAAGACTGGGGACGCCCAGGAATTTATATTTGAGAAGAAAAAGATAGAATGGCTTCAGATTGGAGAACTGATAAAATCAGAGGAACCGTCCCCCTTTCCGGCGCTTGTGCAGCTGGAAGTGTATGGGACGGAAGCCTAATGGGAATCCCCGCCGGTTTTTGCCGGCGGGGATTTATGAGATATGCGTGTTGTTCTGGGTAGATATTTCCCTGACCATAAGAGATATTTCCTCTCTTTTTTTACAAAAAAGATCATCATGGGGATTTACTGCCAGCACATAATTTATTTTTCCCAGCAGATACTGCAGATATCTTTTAACATCCGGCTCATCCTCCCTCATCCAGGCAGGATTCCCCATCTTGTTCAAATGTGAGCTTACTCCGTACTTTTGACAATAATAAATCTCTGCGCGGAGCTGGTTTCTGTATTCTCTGCTCACCTGCATTTTTTCATTTACTACAAGTCCTGTCACGGTCTGTCTATGGGACTGAAACTGGATTCTTGTCTTTTTTCTATTTAATTCAAATCCCAGTACATGCAAAAAATTCCGGACTTTCTGCTTTACTTCCTTTTGATCAAAAGTACCGGAAAAGGTTAGGTCATCGCAGTATCTGGTATATTGGATCTGCCGTTCTCCACACCAGGCCCCCATATATTCATCGAAAGAACGCATAGCCAGATTGGAGATTGCCGGGGAACTGGGGGCTCCCTGCGACAGACGGTCATTCCGGCAGCACAGGGAAGTCAAAAGCATCCGGATGGAAGGCGGATAGTAGATCGCCGGAAATGCATACTGATATACCATCTGAAAGGTAATACAGTCAAAAAAATCCTTGATATCCAGTTTCATCACCATTTCAGCACCAACATGGGGCCGGGCATTTTCCAGGATGGAAGCTTTCTTTCTATATGCAGTTGCATATTGGGAGACGGAACGCTCGCATAATACATTTTTTACAATATTCCGCTGTATTGTCCGCAGCAGTGTGCCGGGTACCGATAACTTTCTCATCCCGCCGTTCTTTTTTTGTATAACTGCAGTATGGTAATGTTCTTCTGTGTGATTGCTGACTGCATAAAGACATGCCAGATATTTCTCATCACTGACGCCTGTGCCTTCCAGCAAATGAAAGGAGCGCAGTACATCTTCTGCTTCCTTTGCCTCACAATATTTCCATAAATCATTGCCTGCCATTTAACCACATCCCGGATATGAATTTTGCGGGAACAATACAAGAAGGTGATTCTGGAGAATGCGCAGATGTACATAGGCCGACGGCCGTACAGCACACGCAGTGTGCAGAAGTACCTCGGAGCGTTCGGAAGTCTAATGTCTCCCTGTTTATGATCAGGCGGCGACTCGCCGCCCCACCGGTTCCGTACACCAAAGCGTAAATATACCGGATATGCTATTGGTCCCGCAGTCTTATCATAACATAGGGGTGTCGGAATTGACAACTGTTATAGATCAACTCATGCCTTCTACTATATTGCAGCCCTTTACGCAGATAGCGGCCACTGAATATGAAAACAACCTGGCATCCGTATATGATAAGTCACGTGCCAGGTCAGCATATGACCAGAGGATGAGCGCGGAAGAAGTGATAGCACAGATCCAGGGGAGGTGACCGGAGATATAATACGCCGGGGCGGCTTATGTAGTGGCTGTCCCAGCGTTTTTTATATTATTTCCCCATCTTCTTCACATAAGCCGAGGGCGTAAGCCCTGTACACTTTTTGAAAATCTTACTGAAGTAATAAGGCGTATTCCCGCAACCTACAAGCTGGGCCACGTTTTGGATCTGCTCCGTATCCCGGGCAGCCAGAATCTCTTTTGCCTTCTGCACTCTTAATTTCATAAGAAATCCCGAAAACTTTTCCCCTGTCTCCTTTGTAAAACAGCGGCTTACATAGTTCACATTCATATACAGATAATTTTCAGAGATCCATTTCAGCGTCAGATCCGGGTTGGAGTAGTGTTCATAAATGTAGTCGATCAGCCGCGAGATAAAAGGGCTGTACTGTTTGGTGTTAAAAGACTGCACTTCAGAAAGCTTATTCATATAATCCAGCACGGACTCTGCAATACGGCCTGTATCCTCCTCTTTGTGGAGCTGGTACAAAAAATCCGTGATTTCCGGCAGTGTGTGGGAGGGGAGCTGTGTCCCCAAAGAGATAATTATATTATCCGATAACTGGAGCAGAAAATCCTTATTGGAAATAGCATAGAGTATTTTTTTCAGCTCCATTACAATCTCCTCCCTGCCCTCTGCATTTTTATCCGCAAGCACAGGCACCAGCCGGTTTACACGGTCTACAATCTGCCCATAGTTAAAATTGGGGACTGCATCTGTGCCGTCTATAAAATAAAGAATATCGTACCGTTTCAGTTTTTGGATCAGCATAGTGAGCAGAGTCTTCAGATCCGCATATCTCATACGGCTGTACTCCACAGACACCGTCTGTCCGGGGAAATCCAGGCCCTTGAAAAAGCTGTCAAGCTGCACATAGGAGGTCTCAAAATTAGGGAAGAAGACCAGAAGGACATTTTGAATATAGACAGCATAACGTTCCACATCCGGCATATTTTCCCGGCAGTAGTCATCAAACCGTTCCAGGCATCCTGCCAGATTTTTCTCCTCCAGATAATAGACGCTGCAGAACTGATAAGGCACATCCGTCAGGTTAATATAATGTTCGTACAAGTCAAAAAAGGTATTTGTCACCTGTGCACAGGAGATTCCCTCCCGTATGATATTCCGGATCAGGGTTTTGTGCAGATTATGGAAAGCCCGGCTGTCCTGCTCCGGTTTCATATCCCTTGCAAAAGCGATTTTATAGTAATCCTTAGTCACTTCCTGAATGCAGTCAATGATCTGGATCTCTGTGCAGGGCTTCAGCAGATAATGCTGGACGCCGCATTTCATAGCTCTCTTGGCATACTCAAATTCCCCGTATCCGGAGAGGATCACAAACTGGGTGCACAAATCCGTGCGGTTGATCCTCTCGATCAATTCCAGGCCTGAAATGCCGGGCATCCTAATATCTGTTATCACAATATCCGGGCATTCATCCAGAATGGTGTGATAGGCTTCCACCCCGTCTGTACAGGTTCCCACCAGTTGAATATTATAGGCTTTCCAGTCAATAATGTTGGCAATGGCCTGGCAGATCATTTCCTCGTCATCCACGATCAATAGTTTTAACATGGTTTGTTCTCCTCTTTCTGTGCATAAGGAATGTGTATTTCTGCTGCTGCACATTCTTCATAAGTCTCTTCATCTTCAATGGTATATAAATGCAGTCCGTATTCACTGCCGTAAGTCATCTGGATCCGTTTGTGGATATTCAGGATTCCGATTCCAAATCCGTGAGGCTGTATTTCCCCGTCCAGCAGCTTTTCCATGAAATTTTCCTCAAAGGCGGAACCTGTATTCATGATCTTCAGGATTACCGTGTTGTCCTCTGTATGGGAAGTGATGGTAATATAGCAGGTTTCGGAGGATTCCTCCAAACCATAGCGGATGGCATTTTCCAGCAATGGCTGCAGCGTGAATTTGGGAATGGGAATATCCAGGAGGCTGTCAGGGATCTTCACAGAGAAATCCAGCCGTTTCTGATACCTGATTTTCTGTATGATAATATAATTGTCCACAATGGTAAGCTCCTGGCGCAGGGTAAAGTCCTTGGAATTGTTGCCGAGAGACAAGCGCAGCAGGTTTCCAAGGGCTGTGGTGATTTGAGAAATCTCTTCTGATTTGATCATGCGTGCCCGCCAGTTGATAGAGTCCAGAGTATTATACAGAAAGTGGGGGTCCATCTGGCTTTCCATTGCCTTGATCTGAGCCTCTTTTTTCAGCAGCTCATTGACATAATTTTCATTGATCAGGGTATTGATTTTTTCTACCATGGTATCGAAATTTTTATAGAGAAGCCCGATTTCATCCTGCTGATATGCCCTGGGCGCAGCGTCAATCTCGTATTTGCCTTCCCCGAATTGTTTCATATTTTCAATAAGACGGTCAAAATGCCTGAAAAGCGCAAAGACCAGTTTGGTGCTGAAAATCCCCACCATGATCACAGCCAATACCATAATAAGGAAAAAGGACTGGCTGGAGAGCGTGATGGCCTGATAGATGGAAGTATAGGAGACTGTGCAGATATAATTCCAGCCATAGATGGGAATCAAACCACTAACAGCAAACAGTTTTTCGTTTTTCAGGGAGACAACATCATAGTCTCCTTTTAATTCTTTATACAATTGGTCGGAATCTTCCCGGGACAGCGCACTGTCATTAAATATGAGGCTGTTATCATCATACAGGTAATAAGAGATATCTTCAAACTCCGCGCTGGCGGCTGTGGCGGCAGAGATAATAGCATCCATATCTATATTTATGATCAGAACACCCAGAGAATCCAGACTGAGACCTTCTATTTTCCGCAGTTCCTTTACAATGAAGATCCCGTAGTCAGGCCCGTGATCTGTGACCGTCACAGTGGCTCCCTGGTTGTCCCAGGCTGTCTTGAGCAGTTTGCTGCGGACAGATTCCGGTACAGTCTGGAACTTCCGGTTGGAAGTGCTGATGACATCATTTCCCTGTAACACGGAGATATAAGAAATGGCGTCACTGTTAAAAATAAAGAAATAATCACAAAGAGTGGAGTACACCTGGTTAAAACAAAGTTGTTTTTCGGAGTTCTGGGTGCTCTTGCCTGACCGGTCCAGACTGTCCTGTATGGTCTGGTTTGCCAGTATGGAATCCACAATAGTATCAATGTACTGAAGCTGGTCGGAAATTTCCAGTGCGGAATCGGTGAGAGTGGCCGCAATGGAATTGTACAGCTTTTTTTCATAAGAATTTGACACAAAATTCAGACTGACGATCCCGGCCAGGAAAAGCACCAGAAATCCGGTCAGGATAACGGTCAGTATTTTGTATTTCAGGGACATGCTTTGTATTCTTCCCGTTTTTTTCATGGTCTACGCCCTTCTTTTCAGTGTGAAATGAAATCTGTCTCCTCTGCCCTCGCCTCCCTGGGGGAGAGAAACAGGGGATTAAAAAAATTATAGTAAAATAAAGATAAAAGTGCAATTGATTTACCCGGAAAAAACAAACAAAAAATGCCGGAAGTCAATTATTTACAGGTAAAGTAATTTTTTTGCTGCTGCAGGTGTGTTTTTTGTGTTTGGAAGTAAGTTTTATCAATTTTCATCCGGGGAAAACCATTATATAATGAGATACATCAAGAGGAGCTTCTCAAAAGAAAATATGGAGGAAAAACAGGTGAAAAGGAAATATTTAAAAAGAGCAGCAGCAGTGGCACTGGCATGTGCACTGGCAGCGGGTTCCATGACAGCGTGCGGATCAGACAAGAGCGGAAGCGGAAGTAAAGAGGGAGCGGCATCAGGGGAACTGACCATGGCCTGGTGGGGAAACCAGGTAAGAAATGAGCGTACACAGCAGGTACTGGATAAATATAAGGAAGAAGAGGGAACCACAGTTAAGGGACAGTTCTTCCAGTGGGATGATTACTGGAGTAAAATGGCTACCTCAGCGGCAGGCAAAAAAATGCCGGACATCATCCAGATGGATATGTCATATCTGCAGCAATACGTGGACAAAAGCCAGCTTTTAGATTTAACACCCTATATTGAAGACGGAACTCTGGATACCTCCAATCTGTCAGAAGACGCAGTCAATATGGGCAAGGTGGGAGACAAGATTTACGGCGTTGCAGCCGGGACCAGTGCCTCCTGTATGTTCTATAATAAGACTCTGCTGGATGAATTGGGGATCACGATCAAGGACAATATGACTCTGGATGAGTTTATCGAAATCGCAAAACAGGTCTATGATAAGACAGGCTACCGGGCAAACCTCATCCATTACGGAATGTACATGGAAGTCTACGCAAGGGCCAATGAGATTCAGGTAGTGGATAAACTTGGCGGAGAGAGCGCAGAGGACTATGTAGATTACTTTAAAATTTCTGAAGACGGTGTCAAAGAGGGATGGCACATCTCCCCCAGCCAGGCGGCTGATACAGCCAGCGTTGAGGAAGACCCAATGGTATACGGCTCCAACCCGGACAATATGACCTGGTGTACGATCAATGGTTCTGCCATGCTGACCGCTTACCAGACAGCAGCACCGGAGGGAACAGACATTGCGATCACAACCATACCATCCACAGACCCGAAAAAATCCAACTATGTAAAACCTAGTATGTATTACTGTGTGAGCGCTGATACGAAAAATCCGGAAGAGGCAGTCAAAGTGCTGAATTATTTTACAAATTCTTCAGAGGCATACAAGATTCTACTGGCAGAAAGAGGAATCCCGGTGTCCAGCAAGATTTCAGAGGAGATCATGCCATTGCTCAGCCAGGAAGACCAGGAAAATGCTGCATTTATCACAGACGTGATCACGCCCAATTCCAGTGCATTGCCGCCTCTGGCACCGGAGGGGACCAGCGAGGCTCAGGATCTGCTGAGAAAGCTGGAGGAGAAAGTGAAATACGGGGAATATACTTCGGAGCAGGCTGCCGAGGAATATTTCAACAGCGCAAACGAAATTTACGCGGAACATCAATAAAATGATCAAGGCTGCTGTAGTCTTTGGGACGGCGGCAGCCCTTTTTCTGCCTTTAGAGAGGAGAGAAGATTTTGAAACCTACCAGTAAAAAATTATACAAGTTTTTAAATAAGGAAAAGACAGCAGGAGTTGTATTCTGCCTTCCTTTTATCATAGGATTTTTGGTTTTTCTGATCATACCTATGGGAATCTCTTTTTACTACTCCCTGTGTGACTATGACATATTGTCCCCGCCGGAGTTTGTGGGACTCAAGAACTACATAGATATGTTTACAAATGATGAAGTGTTCTGGCATTCCATCAAAGCGACTCTTTATTTCGCGCTGGTGTCTGTTCCGCTGCGGCTTATTTTTGCCCTGTTGGTGGCTATGATACTGGTGAAACCAACAAAAGCTACAGGTTTTTACCGTGCTGCATACTATCTGCCATCCATCATCGGCGGCTCTGTGGCAGTGGCTATTTTATGGAAGAGGATGTTTGCACCTGACGGTGTTGTGAACAGCATTCTGGGAATGCTGGGAATTGATACAAACTTTGCCTGGCTCAGTGATACCAGGACAGCGATCTGGACATTGATCCTGCTGGCTGTGTGGCAGTTCGGTTCCTCCATGCTGATTTTCCTTTCCGCATTAAAGCAGATTCCAAAATCTCTGTATGAGGCAGCAGATGTAGACGGCGCGGGCAAGGTGACAAAGTTTTTCCGCGTTACCCTGCCGCTTCTGACCCCTACTATTTTCTTTAATCTGGTTATGCAGGTGATCAACGGGTTCCTGGCGTTTACACAGAGTTTGATCATTACACAGGGGAAACCTATGGATACCACCTTATTTTACGCTGTGTATATGTACCAGCAGTCCTTCTCCTTCAGCAAATCCGGATATGCATCCGCAATGGCATGGGTTATGCTGGGCATTATTGCGGTGATCACATTTGTGTTGTTTAAGACGAAAAAATATTGGGTATATGAACAGGGGTGAGATTGTGAAAACGAAGAATATAAGAACAGTTGTCTATCATGTTTTAGTCTGCGGTTTCGGATTAGCCATGCTGTATCCGCTCTGCTGGATGTTCATGAGCTCTTTCAAGGAGACAAGCACCATTTTTACAACAGCGGGAAGCCTGATTCCTGAAACATTTACACTGGAGAATTATTCCAATGGCTGGAGAGGTTTTGCGGGCGTGTCCTTTGGTACCTTTTTTAAAAATTCTCTCTTTATAGCAGTTGTGGGTACCATCGGTACGCTGGCATCCTCCGCCTGTGTGGCTTACGGCTTTGCCAGATGCCAGTTCAGGGGCAAGAAGATTTTGTTTGGCGCCATGCTGGCCTCCATGATGCTGCCGGGACAGATCCTTATGGTACCCCAGTATCTGTGGTATGAAAAGCTAGGCTGGGTAGGCAGTTTTTCTCCGCTAATCGTTCCGTTTTTCTTTGCCATTCAGGGATTTTTCGTATATTTGATGATGAATTTTATTGAAGGCATCCCCACAGAGCTGGACGAGGCCGCTAAGATTGACGGATGCTCCTATTATGGGATTTTCTTCCGCATCATTCTGCCGCTAATGGCACCGTCGCTGATCACAGGCGGTATCTTCTCCTTTATGTGGAGATGGGATGATTTTATGTCAGCGCTGCTTTATATCAATGATGCTGCCATGTATCCGGTTGCCCTGGCTCTCAAATTGTTCTGTGATCCGGGTTCTTCCTCAGATTATGGTGCCATGTTTGCAATGGCGACGCTTTCCATTGTGCCTATTGTGCTGATATTTATTTTCTTCCAGAAATATCTGGCGGATGGTATCGCTACCTCGGGATTAAAGGGTTGATAAAAGAATATCCGAAAGAAGAGAGACTAGGAGGAAATTATGTGTAACTGGGAGCAGGCATGGCTTGCATATGAACCGATAGAAAATCAGAAGAACAGGAAATTTTTTGAGTCTGTCTATACAGACCAAAACGGAGAGCTGGTCAAAAGCGCTCTGCAGGAAATAGAGACGGCATCTGAAAAACTATTCAACATTCAGATCATCAAGACGGATGACAGGGAGAAAGCAGGAATTCGGTTAGAAATAGATCCGACACTGGACCTGGGGATGGAAGGATATGAGATAACCGAAGAAAATGACAGAATCCATATCCGTGCAGCCAGGGTAAACGGACTTTTGTACGGAACCTTCCGGTTTCTTCTTATGGTTTCCGCAGGAAAAGATATCACGGGTATTTCCCTTCAGGAAAACCCGCAGAACCCCATTAGAATGCTGAATCAGTGGGATAACATAGACGGCAGCATTGAGCGCGGTTACGCAGGAAACTCTTTTTTTTATGAAAACGGAAAAGTATGCGTAACGAAGCGGATCACAGATTATGCCAGACTGCTTTGTTCCGTTGGAATCAATGCAATTTCCATCAATAATGTGAATGTCCGGGACGGGGCAGAATGGCTTATCACAGAAAAGCACTATAACGAATTGGAGCAGATTTCCGGTATCTTTGGGAAATACGGTATTTCCATGTATCTGTGCATTGATTTTGCAGCGCCCATGACTCTGGACGGGCTTCCCTGCGCGGATCCGCTGAATGAGGAAGTGAGGAACTGGTGGGAGAAAAAATGCGGAGAAATCTTCAGCCGGATTCCCAATATGGGAGGTTTTCTTGTAAAGGCGGACTCTGAGGGACGTCCAGGTCCTTTTGCATACGGCAGGAACCATGCGGATGGCGCCAACATGCTGGCCCGTGCGGTAAAGCCTTATGGAGGAACGATCATCTGGAGATGCTTTGTGTACAATTGTCAGCAGGACTGGCGGGACCGCAGGACAGACCGTGCATGTGCCGGGTATGACAATTTTATGCCTCTGGACGGAAAATTTGATGACAATGTGATCCTCCAGATCAAAAACGGCCCCATTGATTTCCAGGTGAGAGAACCTGTGCATCCCCTTTTCGGCGGCCTGCAGCACACCAACCAGATGCTTGAAGTACAGATAGCTCAGGAATACACAGGCCAGCAGATTGATGTGTGTTATCTTGTTCCCATGTGGAAAGAAGTGCTGAATTTTTCTACAGGCTGTGGAAAACCCCAAGATACAGTTGCGGACATAGTCTCCGGCAGGACATTCGGACAGCAGAAATGCGGCATGGCTGCTGTCGCCAACACAGGAAAGGACGCCAACTGGACAGGACATGACCTTGCAGGCGCCAACTTGTACGGCTTCGGACGCCTGGCCTGGAATCCTCAGATATCAGCAGAAGAAATCGTGCAGGAGTGGATTTCCCTGCAGATCAGCAGAGACAGTGATGTGAAGAAGATGATCTCAGATATCCTTCTTCGTTCCAGAGAAGTTTACGAAAAATATACGGCGCCTTTGGGAATCGGTTTTATGGTAAACCCTGCATACCACTATGGGCCGAATCCGGAAGGATACGAATACTCCAAATGGGGCACCTACCACAGGGCTGACCATCTGGCCGTGGGTGTGGACAGAAGCGAAAAGGGCACCGGATACAGTGAACAGTATTTTGAGAAAAATGCAGCTCTGTACAGAGATACCGAAAGTTGCCCGGAGAATCTGCTGCTGTTTTTCCACCGTGTTCCCTATACATACCGGCTGCGTTCCGGGAAAACATTGATTCAGCATATATATGACAGTCATTTTGAGGGATATGCTGATGTTCAAAAAATGCAGAGAGACTGGAACTGCCTGGAAGATAAAATTCCGCAGCACATTTTTCAAAGAGTCAAAGAACGCTTTATGCGCCAGGCAGAAAACAGCCGGGAATGGTGCGATGTGATCAACAGTTTCTTCTATAGAAAATCCATGATTCCGGACGAAATGGGAAGAGAGATCTTTTGAGAAATAAAATCCTCCTGTCTGATAACAGTGATGTTACAGGCAGGGGGATTTTGTGTAGAAATCAGGAAGATACTGGTGAAATATTTTTATGATAATGGTACAATGATATTATTGTTACGGATAATTTTGATAGCAGGAGAAATTCAGCTATGGAACAGATATTCCATAAGAGTTCTAATAATAGGAGGAAAAAATGCTTACATCATTAGTGATAGGTATAATATCCGGCTGGATAGCCGGGAGGATCATGGACGTGAAAAAAGGAGGCTTCATTAGAACGATCATCACCGGAATCGCTGGCTCCTTTGTGGGCAGTGCCGTTATCTTCGCCGGTCAGCCACAAGGGTTTTGCTGCAGGCGGCCGTGCTGCCGGTGGAAATGGAGTTGGACAGATACAGAGCATTTGTGAAAACAGCGAAGCCGGGGGAGTAAATTCCTCCGGCTCTCTTTTTTATAAGACTCCGGAATCTGCGCGGTCAATTTTATGTCGCATAGTTTGCCGTACCGTGATGTGATTCTCAGCAGCCAGAGCCATACGCCACCCTATGCAGCAAAAATCCCTATCATCGCCCTGACAGCAAATTCATTCCAAGTGGATAAAGATATGGCGGAAGAAGCCGAATGCTGCCATATTCAAAACATGTCTTGACGTACGCAAAAACGTACGGTATAATATAGAAAAGGAGATGATACCATGACTGCAATAAATGCAACGAAAGCAAGAGAATCCTTATATCAGCTTATTACAGATGTTAATACGACTAGTGAACCTATAACGATCACTAATAACAGAGGAAAAAATGCAGTTCTATTATCCGAGGATGACTGGAATGCTATACAAGAAACATTATACCTTATTTCCATACCAGGAATGGCGGAATCTATTGTTACTGGTGGAAACACACCTATTGAGGAATGTTTGTCAGAGGATGAGGTAGACTGGTAGATGTATAGAATCGTATATGAAAAACAGGCTGTGAAGGATATCAAAAAACTTAAATCAGCAAAACTAGATAAAAAGGCAAAGGAACTGATAGAAATTATCCGGGAGGATCCTTTTCAAAGCCCACCACCATATGAAGGACTGGTAGGAAACCTACAAGGTTTTTATTCAAGAAGGATTAATATTCAACAGAGACTTGTATACCAGATTTATGCTGAAGCAGTTGAGATTGATAATGTTGAGTATCAGGGCACAATTAAAATAATTCGTATGTGGTCACATTACGATGGCATGAGATAATGAAAGACACCAGTTAGGAGAACATATTATTCCTTGACTGGTGTTTTTCCACATCCTGCTGCCACTGCTATAGGTATATATGTGATGGCCGAACTATTCTGTAGAAAAATGTTGATTACCTCAAAAAACCCTTGAAATACAGGCACGTTCGCAGGATTTGAGATTGAATTTACTACCGATTTACTACTTTTAACGGATTGCGCCTTGATATGCCTGACCTATCTTGCGAGTAAACCCCAAAGCCACCGCGACCAAAAGGCGCGGCACGTCGGCATGAATAATGAAATATAACACCGCACAGGCGGCGTTTCTTACTCCCAACCGGGTAACAGGAACGCCGCTATTTTTTGCCCTCATGTTACGCAGTAGGGGCAGAAAAAGCCTTGATTTCCGTTCCGGGAAAAAGAACTGGTCTACCGATACATCAAGCAAGGTTACAAGCTCATACAAAATCTGTAAACTCGGGTGCTGCCCGCTTTTTTCAATGGACGCGATATAGCGCGGCGCAATGTTCAGCGTGTCCGCTAACTGATTGCGCGATATTCCCTTTGCTTTCCTTGCTGCTTTAATGGCTTGCCCAAAAGCCTTAAAATCAAACTTTTCTTTACTCTGCTTCATAGTCATTTCACCCAACTACATTTTACTGTTCATCTCCTTTGCGAGATATGATTACACATATCATAGTATTGACCGGAATAAAGCATATTACCATTTTTCAATGCAAACCATACATTAAGCAGTATTGACAAGTAGACCCCTCCTTTATTATAATTGTTGTTATATAACGATAATTATAATAAAGGAGGGGGGTGTGATAAATGCCACCAAAGGCAAAAATTACAAGAGAAATGATTATAGATGCAGCACTTGAAATTGCAAGACAGGAGGGCGCAGAAAATATAAATGCAAGGACTGTTTCAAAAAAACTTAGCTGTTCAACACAGCCTATCTTATATTATTTTGAAAGAATTGAAGATGTCCGAATTGCAGCCCATAAAAAAGGAAGAGAATTTCACATTAGTTATGTGACAGATTTAAGTGGTAACTATGAAAGACCTACGTTAGAAATGGGAATGAGATATATTCAATTTGCCGTAGAAGAAAAAAATCTTTTTCGATTTCTATTTCATTCAAATTACTATACAAGTGGAAATCTTTCTGATTGGCTTACAGAAGAAAATCTGGGTGCCGTATTTTCTGTTTTGAAAATACAAGCAGAGGTAGATATAAAACAAGCATATAGTATCTTTTCTCAAATTTACTTGGTAACACATGGAATAGCCAGTCTACTTGCTAACAATACAATGATATATGATAAGACATATTGTATAAAAACTTTGTCTAATGCTTATTTGGGAGCAATGTATCTGATGAAAGAAGGGAATTTATTATGAAAAGCGCAACACAGATAGGACTGAAGAAAACAATAGCAATGGTTTTTGTTATAACAGGGATATTCACTACTCTATATCTTATAATCGGAACACTATTACCACAACTACCGACTATTTTGATATTCTGTATATTAGGGGGATTGTTTTTATTACCTGCTGAATGGTTCCTAATGTTACGGCAGAGTAAAAAAAACTATGGCAGATATTCAATTAAGGTTGCACTGACTGGACAAGAGAAACAGTCTATACAACATATATTCTTTATTGCATTCGTATTATTTGGCATAGCAGGAATATTTTCGTTTACAATTCAGCCACTTGAGAACGCGCTACTGTTGACGTTTCGTGAAAAGTTATTGTTGTTTTTGCCTATTGGTTTTGATTGGAGTAATATAGAATACATAAAGAGTTTTCCTAAAAATATTATTTTAGCTACTTGTGCAGTGTATTTTATATTCAATGTTTTTGCTGGTCCAATTACAGAAGAATTTTTCTTTCGTGGATATTTAACAGCACATAACAATGAATATGAAAAATGGACACCAGTAATTATAACCATTATTTTTTCGTTATATCATTTTTGGCTTCCGTTTCATAATATTTTTCGTATTTTTGTATTTTTACCTATGGCGTATATCAGTTATCGGAAAAAGAATATATATTTTTGCATGGTTTCTCATATCTTATGTAATTTATTCTCAACAATTTCATTTATTATAGCCATAGTCAATTAAATTTAAGTGTTCCATGTGAATTATAAGTGAGGATAAGTGATGAATAAGAAAGAAAATTGGATTTTATGTCCCATCTGTGGAAATAAAACAAGGTTAAAAAATAGAGAAGATACAGAATTAAGAATTTCCGAGCTTTGCGGGCTGACCGATACCGACCTTGACTTTGAGAACAGGATAATCAATGTAGACCACCAACTTTTGAGAATTAAGGAAACAGGTTACTATATTGAAACACCGAAAACAAAAAGCGGTATTCGTCAAATCCCCATGAGCGCAAAGGTATTTGAAGCATTGAAGCGGGTACAGACACGACGCAGGAACGCGAAGCCACTTATCATTGGAGGGTACAGCAGTTTCCTTTTTCTTAACCGGGACGGCTGCCCGGAAACGGCAGTCAATTATGATACCATGTTCCGGGGGCTTGTGAAGAAGTACAACAAGCACCATAAGGAAGCCCTACCAAAGACAGTGACCCCGCACACCTTACGTCATACGTTCTGCACCACTATGGCAAATGCCGGAATGAATCCGAAAGCATTACAGTACATTATGGGACATTCCAACATAACCATGACGCTGAACTATTACGCACACGCTACTTTCGACAGTGCAAAAGCGGAAATGCTGCGGTTAGTTGCTTAGTAGTAAAATCCAGTTTTACTACTCAAATTACTACTTCCGAAAGCAAAAACCTAAGCAGATATAAGAGTATATGTGAGTATCTTCCGATACGAAAAATGCCGGAAATGCCTGTAAATACAGGATATGCCGGCATATAAGAACTTCTAAAGAGATAATCAAAAATCATATAAAGTTTTATATATACATCCACAAAAACCCTTGAAAAATATAGTCAAATGCGCTATAATTCCCAATAGAATAAAAGAAAATTCTTCGGGGCAGGGTGTAACTCCCTACCGGCGGTAGAGTCCGCGACCCATGTAAATGGCTGAACCGGTGTGATTCCGGTACCGACAGTTAAAGTCTGGATGAGAGAAGAAAATGTATGTCATAATACAGAATTCATCAATGCCCTGATTTCAGGGCATTTTCTCGTTGGTCCAATGCAAGGACACCAGGATGGAATCTGCACATCAATGACAGAAAAGAAGAATTTCCTTTTATGAAACCATCATAAAAAGGAGAGAATGAAAATGAGTAATGACGCAATTGTAAACAAAAGGCCTGCAGGGGCGCAGAATCGTTCTAAGATCAGGACACTGGCACAGGTAGCTATGCTTGGGGCAGTGGCTACCGTATTGATGATGATCGAGTTTCCTATCCCGGTGATCGCACCGCCGTTTTATCAGATGGACTTCTCAGAAGTATCGGTACTGGTAGGGGCGTTTGCTATGGGGCCGGTGGCTGGTATTATGATTGAGCTTTTAAAGGTGCTGCTGTATGCAGTTATCCATGGCTCCGCCACAGCGGGGGTAGGTGAGATCGCCAATTTCCTGATTGGATGTTCTTTCATTGTTCCGGCAGCATTTTTCTATAAATACCGCAGAAATAAAAAGTTTGCCGTGATCGGAATGGTGATAGGAACAATCTCAATGGCTGTTGTAGGCTGCGTGGTAAATGCATTTATCCTGCTTCCCGCATATGGGGCAGCATTTGGCATGCCGGTAAGCGCATTTATTCAGATGGGCACATCCATCCATCCCGCGATCAACAACCTGTTTACCTTTGTAGTGCTGGCAGTGGCCCCTTTTAATCTGGTGAAAGGGTGTATCATATCTGCCGTCACACTGCTTATTTATAAAAGGATCAGAGTATTACTGCGAGGAGAATAAAAATGCCGGAAATAAAAAAAGTAACGCCGCTTACAGAGAATCCCCATGTGAATCTCTACCACCTGGACGTGGAGAGTAAGACAGGCAGAAAAGGCCATTACTACGTGGCGTCCAGGGCAAAGACAGAACATGAACTGAAGATCAGGACAAAGAGAAACACCCCGGATGGTGTGATCATTTACAGCCTTTACGGAGAGAAAAAGGACAGGGTGGTGCTGGTGCGTCAGTACCGCTATGCCATTGACAGTTATATCTATGAGTTTCCGGCAGGCCTGGTAGAGCCTGGTGAGGATTACAAAGAGGCCGGGATCAGAGAAATGAAAGAGGAAACCGGACTTGAGCTGTCCCCCATTGATGTGGATCAGGCGTACGAAAAGCCTTACTTCACAACCATTGGCATGACTGATGAATCCTGCGCCACGGTATATGGCTATACTTCCGGCCAGGTTTCCGGGGACGGGCTGGAGGACTCTGAGGAATTGGAGATCGTGCTGGCGGACAGGGAAGAAGTCAGGAGGATCCTGAGGGAAGAGAAGGCGGCCATCATGACAGCATATATGCTGATGCATTTTCTGCATGATGAGGAACCCTTTGCTTTTCTCAAGAAAATCTGACAGGATAAACAGACACTTTTTCTTTTACGAATGAAATATTTCATGTTCAGAGATGCTTGATTTTATGTTAGAGGTAACTGTCAGGCTGCATCAGATTCAAAATCCGGAATGCGGATCATAAAAAATAACAACCAGATATAGTTCGCAAATTTTTCATAAAAAATTAACGGGATATGCATTGTATCCCCTGCGGATGAGAGTATACTTAAAGTAGCCGGTGCAGGCAAGATCTGCCCCGGCTACTGTCAGATTGCAATGACAGCAGTCAAAACAGGCAGGCATGGGAGATATTTAGATATGAAGAAGTGGAAAAAGTATGTAAAAGGTATTCTGGCGGCGTTGTTTACCATTTTAGGTGTTATATTGTTCATTGTTTTGGGAATCAAATTCCTCAGATTTTTTATGCCATTTGTCATCGGCTGGATCATTGCCATGATAGCAAGTCCGCTGGTGCGTATGGTGGAGCGTAAGATGAAGATAGCCAGAAAGCATACGTCCATGCTGATCATTATAGCAGTTCTGGCAGCCATAATCGGAGCCGGTTATTTTATTGGCGCAAAAGCAGTGGAGCAGACCAGTGATCTGATCAACCAGGCACCGGATATTTACGGCGGTTTCCGGGAGGATTTCCGTGAGGTGGAACATAACCTGAATAAATTCATGAAACAGCTTCCGGAAAATGTACAGACTTCTATCAACAATATACAGGATGATCTGGGAGAACGGATCGGAAAAATGGTGGGTAATATGAGCGAGTGGACTGTGGGCTATGCGGGAGACCTGGCAAAGCATCTTCCGAGTGTTCTGATCTCCATTATTTTCACCATATTGTCAGCGTATTTCTTCATTGCGGACAGGGATGGGATCCTGGAGTTTGGGCGGAATAACACGCCGCAGATCATACAGGAAAAATGGAAGGTGCTCTCAGACAGCTTCAAGAAAGTTTTCGGCGGGTATTTTAAGGCACAGTTTAAGATCATGGCGATCATTTGGGCTATACTCTGCGTGGGACTTCTGTTTCTGCAGGTGAGCTTTGCTGTTCTGGTGGCGTTTCTCATTTCTTTTTTGGATATGCTGCCGTTCTTCGGAACCGGTACTGCGCTTATTCCATGGGCTGTTTTTAAACTGCTGTCCGGTGATACAAAGTTTGCGGTTGGGCTTATCATTCTGTATTTGGTCACACAACTGCTGCGAAGGATCATAGAGCCCAAGATGGTAGGGGATTCCATTGGCATGGACCCGCTGCTTACTTTGATTTTTATGTATACAGGATACCGTATCAGCAGTGTGATAGGCATGATACTTGCAGTACCCATTGGTGCTGTTGCGATCAATTTTTATAAATCCGGAATGTTTGACAAGCCTCTTCAGTCCCTAAAGGAAGCGCTGGAGGACCTTCTGGAATGTTTTTACCGCAATACCAGGGACGACGAACAGCTAGAGAATAAAGAATAAGAGAACAGGACAAGATAGCATAAAGAGCAAATAAATCTTTATGCTATCTTAATGTGTCCTTGATATAGCTTTACGCCGTTTTAATATAAAAGAATTTAGAATATGTAGTTACAGGATAACTACTCAGCAGGCCTGTCACTGTGAAGATATGGAATAGTTACGTTACAGAACAACACATAAAGAGAATAAAAAGGGTGGAAAACTCTTATGTCAGGAATAAAGAAACATCACTGGACCACAACGAAACTCATAGTTTTTGGATATTTGGCGGTGATCACCACAGGTACGCTTCTGCTGATGCTGCCTGTGTCCAGCAGGCAGATGACTGCGGTTCCGTTTATGGATGCCTGGTTCACTGCCACATCAGCAACATGTGTCACAGGACTGGTTCTGCATGACACCTATACATTCTGGTCCTCATTCGGCCAGGGGGTTATCTTATTGTTGATACAGATAGGCGGCATTGGATTTATGACAATTGCCATTTCCGCGCTTACTATTACAAAAAGAAAGATTGGTTTGTCGCAGAGGCTTCTGATGCAGGAATCCGTGGCTGCACCTCAGGTGGGCGGGATCGTGCGTATGGCAAAGTTTGTGTTCGGCGGAACGGTATTATTCGAGGGGATCGGAGCCATTTTGCTGAGCTTTTATTTTGTTCCCAGGCTTGGACTTGGAAAAGGCATATATTTTTCCGTATTTCATTCTATCTCGGCGTTCTGTAATGCGGGAATAGATCTGATGGGGAATTTTGAACCTGGTTCTTCTCTGATGACCGCTTCGGGAAGTCCGCTGGTCAGTATTACCATTATGCTTCTTATAATAGTAGGAGGACTGGGATTTCTTGTCTGGTCAGATATCAGGGAACATAAATGGCACTATAAAAATTATAAGCTCCATACCAAGGTGGTGCTTATGGCAACAACCATTCTGATTTTCAGCGGAGCTGTCCTTATGTTTTTCTTTGAACTGGGGAAACCCTCCATGGAGGGGCGTAGTTTTGGCGAACAGGTATTATGTGCGTTTTTCCAGGCTGTAACGCCCAGAACGGCAGGCTTCAACACCGTGGATCTGACAACCCTTACCGGGTGCAGCAAAATCCTCATGGTGGGGCTGATGTTTATCGGTGGTTCCCCAGGCTCCACTGCAGGAGGGATCAAGACAACTACCATGTTTATTATGATCTTGAGTATCTGGTCGGAATTCAGGAAACGAAAGGATATTGAGTGCTTCCGCCGGAGAATGGAGGAAAATGCCCTGCGGCACGCAAGCTGTGTGACCATGCTGTACGGACTTTTGATCCTTGTGGGAACGGTTCTGATATCCTCTGCAGACGGAGTCATGATCCAGGATGCGCTGTTCGAGGCCGCGTCCGCGATCGGAACGGTGGGACTGTCCCTTGGAATCACAGCCCAGCTTGGCACTGTGTCACATATCGTTTTGATCCTGCTCATGTTTATCGGAAGAGTTGGAGGTATTACTATACTCATCGCTTTCGGCAACAGGATCGCGTGTATACCGTCAAAACTGCCAATGGAAAAAGTATCTGTAGGCTGAGGCCTATTAAAGGAGGAAAAGTAAAATATGAAATCGGTTCTTGTTGTGGGACTGGGCCGCTTTGGGCGACATATGGCCGCTAAATTGATTGAAGAGGGAAATGAAGTCCTTGCGGTTGACATAAATGAGGAGCGTGTCAATGACGCGCTTGATTTGGTGACTAATGCGCAGATTGGGGATACCACCAATGAGCATTTTATTGCTTCTCTGGGGGTGGGGAATTTTGATCTGTGTGTGGTGGCGATTGGAGATAATTTTCAGAGTTCCCTGGAAACCACAGCGCTTCTCAAGGACTATGGCGCACCCTTTGTCCTGTCAAGGGCCAACAGGGATGTACATGCAAAATTCCTTCTCAGAAACGGGGCGGATAAGGTAGTCTATCCCGAAAGAGAGATGGCAGAACGGCTGGCCGTAAAATTCGGCACGGAAAATATTTTTGATTATATTGAACTTACGCCTGATTATTCCATCTATGAAATCCCTGTGCCGGTACCGTGGGTAGGAAAATCTATTGTGGAAAAAGGAGTGCGGAATAAATATCATATCAGTATCCTGGCAGTCAAGGAACAGGAGGAAATCTACCCTCTGCCCCGCCCGGAATATGTTTTCCGGGGGAGTGAAACCCTGATCATAATGGGACATTACAAAGATGTAAGAGCGCTGGCAAAGGCGAGATAGCCGGCGCTCTTTGCCAGCTATAATAAACCTATTAACTTCCGTCAGATAACCGCATATTTTACCGGGAGTGATGTAAGCAGCACAGAAAGGGGAGCATCAATGGATTTGGATAGAGGCGGCATACTGAAAATATTTTTCAGCTATGCGGAAGGTACCGGAAAAACAGTGCAGATGCTGCGGGATGCAGGGAAAAGAAAAGAAGAGGGCTGCGATGTGGTGATTGGCTGTATTCCCCTGGAATGGGAACTGCGGGAGGAAATGGAAAGGCTTGCACCTGTTTTCCATAATTACCAGGGGAAGCTGTCTCCTGAGTTTGATATAGACAGTGCGATCAGAAGAAAGCCGCAGCTTTTAGTCATTGACAGGCTTGCCCATGGCAATGTGCCCGGCTCCAGGCACAGAAAGCGTTATCAGGATATAGAAGAACTACTTTGGGCAGGGATAGATGTATATACAACCCTGAATGTACAGCAGATCGAGAGCCTTTCGGATGTGATATCCTCTCTGACTGGCAGGCCCGCAGGGGAGCGGGTTCCGGATAAAGTGTTTGACCAGGCCGACCGGGTGGAATTCGTGGATGCGGAGCCGGAAAAAGTGCGGGAACGTCTTGGAAATAATGTGGCTGACTCGGGCGTTCTCACTGCCCTGCGGGAGATGGCACTTAGAAGAATGGCGGACCGGATCAATAAGATCGCCGAGAAAGGGGAGGCGGTACGGGAAACCTCTTATCCGGGAGAACATATCCTTACAGGAATATCGCCATCCCCCTCCAACGGCAGGGTGATCAGAACGGCTGCACGTATGGCAGATGCCTTTCACGGTGCTTTTACGGCCCTGTATGTACAGACATCCCACGATAAAAATCTGCCGGATGATGATAAGAAGATTTTGAGGGAAAATATGGAGCTGGCTGAAAAACTGGGGGCCAGGGTCATTACCATGTATGGGGATGATGTGGTTCAGCAGATCGCGGAATATGCCAGAATGGCCGGGGTGTCAAAAATCGTACTGGGCCGGACAAAATGGATGGGAGGTCTTTCATTTTCCAGAGTCAGCTTCGCCGACAGGCTTACAGCTCTGGGCTCTAATCCTGATATTTACATCATTCCCTCCATGGAGGGAAATACGGGGACAGCGGGATTCAGGATCAGGCACAGCAGCACAGGATTTACATTGAAAGACAGCCTGAAAACAGTGGGAGTGCTGATTGCCTCAACAGGCATCGGAAGCTGGATGTACAGCCATGGGATTTCAGAGGTCAATATTATCATGCTGTATATTTTGGGAGTGGTGTTCACTGCTATGTGGACAGAGAGTAAGGCGTATAGTCTGGTAAGTTCTTTTATCAGTGTATTTACCTTTAATTTTTTCTTCACGCTTCCCAGGTATTCCCTGAAAGCTTATGGGCCGGAATATCCCGTTACGTTTACTATTATGTTCCTTGTGGCATTCCTCATCTCCACCCTGACCACCAGGGTGAAGGAACAGGCACACCAGGCCGCGGAGAAGGCTTACCGCACGGAAATTCTGCTGGAAACCAGCCAGAAGCTGCAGAAAGCCAGGGATGTTTCACAGATCATCTCAGAGACTATGGTGCAGATGGAGAAAATGCTGGGCCGTATGGTCATTTTCTATATGCCGGATGAAGCGGGCAGTCTGGTGCCGCGGACGGATAACCGGGAGATGAGGGATGCAGAGCAGTATATCAATGAGAAAGAACTGGAAGTGGTATCCTGGGTATACCAGAACAATAAACATGCCGGTGCCACAACAGATACGCTGCCCGGGGCAAAATGCCTGTATCTGGCTGTCAGGGGCAGAAAAGAAGCGCTGGCAGTGGCAGGGATCGTTATGGGAGCCGAGGAACTCACTGCCTTTGAGAGAAGCCTGCTCCTTGCCATGCTGAATGAATGTGCTCTGGCACTTGAAAAGCAGAGGCTGGATGAGGAGAAAAAAGAGATGGAGATGAATGCCAGGCAGGAACGTCTGCGGGCAAATCTGCTTCGTGCCATATCCCATGACCTGCGCACGCCGCTGACAGGTATTTCCGGAAATGCCAGTGTGCTTCTCAACGGCGGTGCCCAGATGGAGGAAGCGCAGAGGCATAAAATTTATGGGGATATTTATGATGATGCCATCTGGCTGATCAATCTGGTAGAAAATCTGCTTTCGGTCACCAGAATTGAGAACGGCGCCATGAATCTGAAACGACAGACGGAACTTTTGGATGATGTGATCAACGAGGCCATGCACCATCTGGACAGAAAAAGCGGAGAACACAGGATCACTGTGAAGCAGGATAATGAATTTTTGATGGCAAAGATGGATACCAGACTGATCGTGCAGGTGTTTATTAACATGATTGATAATGCCATTAAATATACGCCGCCCGGGTCCAAGATCAAGGTCCACGTGTTTCAAAAGGATGGATTTGTGTGGACGGAAATCGCAGACAATGGAAAAGGTGTGGCGGATGAAGAGAAAGATAAACTGTTTCAGATGTTTTATACAGCGGAGAACCAGAAGGGGGACGGCAGGCGCGGGCTGGGCCTGGGACTTGCCCTCTGTAAATCTATTATAAATGCACACGGCGGAGAAATCGGGGTAAGGGATAACCGGCCCCGGGGAAGTGTTTTTTATTTCACATTGCCGGCAGAGGAGGTTGTGATACATGAATAAACCATTGATACTTATTGTGGAGGATGATAAAGCAGTCAGAAACCTGATGGCAACCACACTGGATATGCAGGAATACAGGTACCACATGGCGAAAAACGGGGCGCAGGCCCTGATGGAGGCTGTGTCTCAGAGGCCGGATGTCATCATACTGGATTTGGGGCTGCCGGATATGGATGGTGTGGATCTGATCAAAAAGGTGAGATCCTGGTCTAATGTGCCTATTATTGTAGTGAGTGCCAGAAGTGAGGATGCGGATAAGGTAAACGCCCTGGACGCGGGGGCAGATGATTATCTGACAAAGCCATTCAGTGTGGAGGAACTGCTGGCAAGGCTGCGGGCAAGTCTCCGCAGGGCCATGTATCAGAGCAGCGGGGGTGTGGAGGATAACGCTGTTTTTGAGAATGGGGATTTGAAGATTGATTATGCTTCGGGATGTGCATTTATCAGGGATGAGGAGATCCATTTGACGCCTATTGAGTATAAGCTGCTGTGTCTTTTGGCTAAGAATGTGGGAAGGGTGCTGACACATAATTTTATACTGAATGAGGTGTGGGGGAATGTGATGCAGAGTGATGTGCCTTCCCTGCGGGTGTTTATGGCGACGCTTAGGAAGAAGATTGAGGAGGAGCCTTCGGAGCCTCGGTATATTCAGACGCATATTGGGATTGGGTATCGGATGATTAAGAGGGAGTAGTGTTCATTAAAAACACCGTGGCCGGCAGTCTTCTCCCGGTACTGCGGCTTCAGGCTTTAAGGAAGTCTAAATGCGAAACAGCCAAAGATTGACAGAACCGCGGCGAATCGATGTAAAATCCGATGATTTTACATCTCAGCACCGCTTAAAATTGGGTTTTGTGAACCCAATTTTATCTGCCAATCTTTGGCTGTTTCGCATTAAGACTTCCTAAAAGCCCTGCGCAACGCAGTACCGGGAGAAGACTGCCGGCCACGGTGTTTTTAATGGGATTCAGGTGTTGGTGGGGAAGTGAGGGCGTGGCGCTGGAGGGTCAGGGGAAGTGAGGGCGTGGCGCTGGAGGGTCAGGGGAAGTGAGGGCGTGGCGCTGGAGGGTCAGGGGAAGTGAGGGCGTGGCGCTGGAGGGTCAGGGGAAGTGAGGGCGTGGCGCTGGAGGGTCAGGGGAAGTGAGGGCGTGGCGCTGGAGGGTCAGGGGAAGTGAGGGCGTGGCGCTGGAGGGTCAGGGGAAGTGAGGGCGTGGCGCTGGAGGGTCAGGGGAAGTGAGGGCGTGGCGCTGGAGGGTCAGGGGAAGTGAGGGCGTGGCGCTGGAGGGTCAGGGGAAGTGAGGGCGTGGCGCTGGAGGGTCAGGGGAAGTGAGGGCGTGGCGCTGGAGGGTCAGGGGAAGTGAGAGGGCGTGGCGCTGGAGGGTCAGGGGAAGTGAGGGCGTGGCGCTGGAGGGTCAGGGGAAGTGAGGGCGTGGGATGTTGGAGGGGCGAGGAAGGAGGAGAGAAAAAGAAGCCGCGGGGCGGCTTCAGAATTGGGAGTAGAGGAAGGGGGGAGCGGTGGAGAGGTTGGCGGTCATGAAGTAGAGGTAGAGGAGCATAAGGAGGGCGTAGAAGGAGAGGACTTGGAGGAGGAAGCGGGTTTTGGGACTATTTTTAAGGCTCTTTATAAAAGTTGTAAAGGCTTTCATTGATCAGTACCCATCCTTTCCGTCCGATGTGGACTTGGTCTTCAAAGAAGTATTTGGTGTATTCGTCGGCTGAGAAATCGGCAAGCTGGGCGTTGTAGGTTTCGGCCAGGCTTTGGATGTTGGAGTAGTAGGTTTCTCTGGCGGTCTGGGGGAAGCCGGTGTAGTCGTAGTAGTAGCCGTTTACAGGGAGGACTACAAGTAATGGCTTGATGTCCATGTCACGGCAGACATTCAGGAAACAGCGGAGGTCGTCGTACTCCGGGGAGGAACCGTAGCCGTGGATGGCTTTTTTGTTGCAGTCTTTCTTTTTGGAAAGGCGCGGTTTTAGTTTTTTGTAGTTTTTGTCATCTATGTAGAATTGGTTCTCCTGATAGCGGGCACCGTCTTCTTCGGCTTTGGAAAGCCATTTGGTCCAGTTGATGGAAAGATTGCCGGCGGGTGGGCCTGGCTTTTTGGCGGTTAGGTCAAAGAGAAGGGGAACCGTTATTTTTTCTTTCTCGTTCAGGAAGCTCTGCCAGGCGTTGGCTATGAGTGTGTCCTGGCTTGTTGCAGTCTTGGTGTTCCATACACGTTCGTAGGTGGTCAGACGGTTCTGGGTTTTGGGGTCGTCTTTCAGAAGGGTGTGGGTGCGGTCTATGATGTATTGTTTTGTCTCTTTTGAAAGGGCCTCATTTTGCAGCATACCCATGTAGTCATTTTCTGAGAAACGGGATGCAAAGGCCTGGGGCAGGACACCGGGTTTTCTGAACCATTGTGGGGACAGGAACAGAACGGCTTTTTTCTGCCCCTCCCCTAAAGCGCTGAGGGCAATGGCATGGCTCAGGGACTGGTAATAGCCCGCACCTATGAGCATGGGCTGAAAGTCACTGTCAGCGAACATGGATGAGGGGTGGTAGGGGGTGTCCTGTCCATGCATGAACTCGGAGGAACCGAATACCAGAAGGCTGTGGGAGTTCAGGTTTTGTTTTATGGTTTCACGGGATCGTGTTTTGGTCTCATTGGCCCATGTGGAAAATGTATGGGAGTCCGGGATCTTCTTGTCACGGACAGTCAGATGAATGCCTGCCGCAGTGACAAGGAATAGTACGAAAGCCGTGAAAAATGCAGTCAGTCTTTTCATGTTTCTTGCGCCTGCCTTTCCTGGGTCAGCATTTGGATTTCACGAGAGCCAGAATTTTTTCCGGGGTATCCATCTCCTCTCTGGTGACTTCTGAGGGGGCGATGACAACGCTGCATTCCTCCTCAAGGCCGGCTAGGAGTTCGGCAAATCCCAGAGAGTCCAGAAGACCGGATTGGAAAAGTTCGGTTTTTAGGTCTTCTTTTACAATGTCATCCTCACAGATTTCTGCTAATAAATCTAAAATTTTTTCTTCCATTTTTCATTTCTCCTTTTTTAAGTATAATTGATGGCCACCGGGCAGCGTGTTTGCTGCGCATAGGTGCCGCTGCCGGATATCAGGCGGTTAAGAGCTCCAGGAATTTTCCGGAGAAGATAAAGAAGCCGAATATCACCAGGTTTATGGTAAGCAGCCAGGAGACTGCTTTGTATAGTTTTTGGTTTTTGTATTTTTTGTAGAAGCCTGATTTTTTCTGGTAGATCTCTGTTGCTGACAGCAGGATGCCGTGGTAGAGGCCGTAGAGGATGTAGGAGGGAGTGACGCCGTGCCATAATCCCATGACCCCCATATTGACAATAAATCCGGCGCAGGCTCTGTTCAGGCGGGTTGAGAACCATTTCTTCTTTGAGCATTTCATAATGAAGCGGGTGAAGAGGAAATCACGGAACCAGTGGGACAGGGTTATGTGCCAGCGGTCCCAGAATTCTTTTATATCCAGGCTTTTGAAAGGCGCCCGGAAGTTGTCAGGCAGTCTTACGCCCAGAATGTAAGCGGTTCCTACTGCCATAAGGGAATATCCTGCAAAATCAAAGAACAGGTAGAAACCGTACAGCCAGGCATACCCTGCGGCAAAATACCATGGGGCGCCGCGCTGCCCCATGGACTGTTCACATATGGTGAGCAGTGTGTAGAGCTGAGTGCCCAGCGCCAGTTTGTAGACCAGGCCCAGCAGAAGTTTAAAAATGCCTTCCCCCAGCATTTCCAGGTATTCCGCCCTTGGTATGGTGCGCTCCCAGTCATCGTGAAAACGCCGGCTCCGGTCAATGGGTCCGGAGCTGATGGAGGGAAAGAAAAGAAGGAATCCTGAAAATTCCAGGAGGGGAACCTCCTCAATGATTCCGTCATATATCTCTATGACCATCTGAATACTGCGGAAACTCATATAGGAAATGCCCGTGAATCCGAAAATGTTCATGTGAAACAGGGGCGATAGTTTACATAATATAAGCGGCAGCAGCATGGCTGCCAGAAACAGATAATACTGTTTTTCATTCCTGCCGTTTTTTCTGCGGACAGCCGCATAGACGCGTACCACCAGGTAAGACCATGCGTAAAACAAAAGCAGGTAGAGGAACTGTCTGGGACTGTGGCCGAAAACCAGGACGATAAACACAAGGGAGACGGCCAGGGTGTAGTGGCCCATCTTTTTTTCCATGATGCCCAGAATGACGGCGGGGATCAGGAAGAGAAAAAGGCAGACAAAGAAGGAGAGCCCTTCATAAAAACTCAAAGAACCAGGTCTCCCAGCGCTTTTCTGTCAACTTTTCCGTTTCCGGTCATGGGAAGACAGTCCATGAATACGAGTTTCTTAGGTATCATGTATTCCGGAAGGAATGTGCGCAGTCCCTCTTTTAAAGTTTCTGCGTAATTGCGCTCCGGCGCCGTCATGCCGGGGCAGACCAGATAGGCACTGATGCTTTTGACACGCCCGTCCCTCGTGTTTGGGAGTACAGCGGCTTTTTCTATCTGGGGGAGGCGGAGAAGATTATTTTCAATATCCTCCAGCTCAATTCTGTATCCGTGCAGCTTGATCTGCAGGTCTATGCGTCCGCAGTAATAGAGCATTCCGTCTTTCAGATACCCTTTGTCACCTGTGCGGTATGCCGGCATGATGATGCCCTTATTGGTATACGGGAAGAAGCGGCTCTTGGTCTGTGTGGGATTCTGATAGTAGCCGGGGCTCACCGTATCGCCTATGATCATTATTTCCCCTTTTTCCCTTTCCGGGAGTACACTGCCGTCCGGACCGCAGACCTGCAGCAGGGTCCCAGGTTTTGCCCTGCCCACAGGGAGAGGAGATGGACTGGCTGCCAGTTCCGGGGTTATCTCCACCTGGGTGACCGCCACGGTAGATTCGGTGGGGCCGTATGTATTCATGACTTTTGCAGCAGGAAAGCGTTCCAGGAGCTTTCGGGCTGTCCGGTTCGTAAGGGTTTCCCCGCAGAACAAAAACAGACCAAGGTCGGGCAGGCTGGCCTGGGCAAAAGCAGGGTCTGACAGGCACACATCCGCAAAGGACGGAGTGGAAACCATAATGGAGGCCCCGGAGCGTTTCAGGGAATCCAGCAGTCTCTGGTAATCCTTCTGTACATCTTTTGTCAGACACCAAAGCGTTCCGCCCACTGCCAGACAGGTGTACAGATCCATAACAGACAAATCAAAGGAGAAGGGAGCCTGATTCAGAAACACCTTTCCCTTTTTGGCATTGGTCGGAGTTCCAAGGGTGATGGACCAGTCCAGAAAATTACTTAAATTGGTTTCCGTGATGGTAACTCCTTTTGGGGTACCGGTGCTTCCGGAAGTAAATATTATATAGAAAATATCATCCCCGGAAACCGGCTTTAGTCTGCTGTTTTCCAGGCAGCCATTCATACAGGACAAATCTGTATGCACGATAATATCAATGTCCTCCAGGGAAAGGGGGCGTTTATCCCTGCATTCAGCCCGTAGGGGGGAGAGGGATAAAAAGACAGGTGAATCAAGGGCGTCCAGGATCATTTCCGCACGGGAATCCGGCACGGAGGTGTCAATGGGGCAGTAGGCCCGGCCCGATCTCACACATGCCAGGAAGGATACAAGCATCAGGGGATGTTTGTGCCCGTACACTGCGATGGGAGAACGGTTCTGACCGCATAGCTGCTCAAGATGGCAGGCCAGGCGGGAAGAATATAACTCCAGCTCCCCGTAAGTAACAGACAAGCCGTCACAGCAGATGGCTGTTCTTTCCGGGCAAATGGAGGCATACTCAGATATTTGGTTCAATATATTCATAAAAATCACCTCAGTTTCGACATTTTTCTTACCTTTTCATTACATCATAAAATTTAAAAGAAATTGCAGGCTCAATTTAAAAGAAATTCTAAAGAAAACCTTTCGATTCATTAAGAATCAAAAGACTGTCTATAGCTGCGCAGTGACAAAAATTCTACATCCAATGTATTTTTTATGAATAATTATGCCGCGGTACTTGCGTAAAGCAGGCAAAACGAATATAATTCACAGTAGAATAAAACGGACAAGGAGAACATATATGAATAAGAATTTTGATGTTATCGCACTGGGCGAGCTTTTGATCGACTTTACGGAGAACGGTGTGAGCGGACAGGGAAATCCCATCTTCGAGGCAAATCCGGGCGGGGCGCCGTGTAATGTGCTGGCTATGCTGAATAACCTTGGAAAAACCACATCTTTTCTGGGAGTTGTGGGAAAGGACCAGTTCGGCACATCTCTGAGAAGTACACTGAACAGCCTGGGTATTGACACCAGCCATCTGTATGAAAACCAGGAAGTCCACACAACACTGGCATTTGTCCATACGTTTGAGGACGGGGACAGGGACTTTGCGTTTTACAGAAATCCCGGTGCGGATATGATGCTGAATATTGAGCAGATAGATGAAGCGTACATAAAATCAGCCAGGGCATTCCACTTCGGAACACTGTCCATGACCCATGAAGGGGTGCGCAAAGCCACTGCCAAAGCCATTGATGTTGCAAAAGAAGCCGGGCTTCTCATCTCTTTTGACCCCAACCTGCGTCCTCCTCTGTGGAGCAGCATGGAGCTTGCAAAAGAACAGATCGCCTACGGCCTCTCAAAATGTGATCTGCTGAAAATCTCAGAGGAAGAGCTGGAATTCATGACCGGGACCAAGGATGTGAAAGAAGGCGCGCGTATACTGCTTGCTCAGTATCCCAATCTGAAGCTGATGAATGTAACAATGGGAAAAGAGGGCAGCACTGCGTTCCATGAGGGCAGAGAAGTATTCCATGCGCCGTTTTTACAGGAGAATACAATTGAGACGACAGGGGCAGGCGATACCTTCGGCGCATGTGCGCTGAATTATGTGCTGGAGCACGGAATAGAAGGCCTTACAGAGAAACAGCTCTATGAAATGCTGGAATTCTCCAATGGTGCATCCTCTCTTATCACTACAAAGAAGGGCGCCCTCCGCGTTATGCCTAAAAAAGAAGAGGTATTGGCGTTTATCGCTGGAAAATAGAGTAAAATTGTCGAAATATTGTTGTGAATCTTTAATATAATACAGCATTGACAGTAATCGGAAATTGTGATAAATTATAGACATAACAAAATAATAGTTTTGATTTCTGACGGATTACAATGTGGAGCACCACAGTGAAGTCAAAATGTAAGTGAGAGCCGACCGTCTGGGCAACGTTTGTAATTGTGTAATTGACAAATGTTGCCCTTTTTTTTCAAAGAGGTTCATACACAGACCGTGGTGGCATGCACGCAGAAGACAAAGCTATTGCTATGAAAAGGAGGGTATTAACATGGGATTCAAATCAGACATCGAAATCGCACAGGAGTGCACAATGGAGCAAATTACAAAGATTGCAGAAAAAGCAGGTATTGATGACAAATATCTGGAGCAGTACGGTAAGTACAAAGCTAAAATTGACTACAATCTGTTAAAAGAATCTGATAAACCGAACGGAAAACTGGTTCTGGTTACAGCTATCAACCCGACACCTGCCGGTGAAGGAAAGACCACAACAACAGTAGGTCTGGCTGACGGCCTTCAGAAATTAGGAAAAAATGTAATGGTAGCGCTCCGTGAACCATCCCTGGGACCGGTATTCGGTGTAAAAGGTGGTGCCGCAGGCGGCGGATATGCACAGGTAGTTCCAATGGAAGATATCAACCTGCATTTCACAGGTGATTTCCATGCGATCGGTGCAGCCAACAATCTGCTGGCAGCAATGCTGGATAATCACATTTATCAGGGCAACGACCTGAACATTGACCCAAGAAAGATTACCTGGAGAAGATGCGTGGACATGAATGACCGCCAGCTTCGTTTTGTAGTTGATGGACTTGGCGGAAAGACTAACGGCTGTCCGAGGGAAGACGGATACGATATCACAGTTGCTTCCGAGATCATGGCTGTTCTGTGTCTGGCAAAAGACATTACAGACCTGAAGGAGAGACTGGGAAGAATCATCGTTGGTTATACATATGGCAAGGTTTCCGAGCAGAAACCAGTTACAGCCCATGACTTACATGCAGAAGGGGCTATGTGTGCACTGCTGAAAGATGCCCTGAAACCAAACCTGGTTCAGACTCTGGAGCATGTACCTGCAATCGTTCACGGCGGACCATTCGCTAATATCGCTCATGGATGTAACTCTGTGATCGCTACCAAGATGGCACTGAAATTAGGTGACTATGCTATCACAGAAGCCGGATTCGGCGCTGACTTAGGTGCAGAGAAATTCCTGGATATCAAGTGCCGTATGGCTGGCCTGACACCGAGCGCAGTTGTTATCGTAGCGACTGTACGTGCCCTGAAATACAACGGCGGCGTACCGAAAGCAGACTTAAATAACGAGAATCTGGAAGCTCTGGAGAAAGGTCTCCCGAACTTACTGAAACACGTAAGCAATATCACAAACGTTTACAAACTTCCGTGTGTTGTTGCGATCAACGCATTCCCCACAGATACCAAGGCAGAGCTTGACCTGGTAGAATCAAAATGTAAAGAACTGGGCGTAAATGTTGCACTTTCCGAAGTTTGGGCAAAAGGCGGCGAAGGCGGCGTTGCACTGGCTAAAGAAGTGGTACGTCTTGTGGAAGAGAAGAATGACTTTACATTCTCCTATGAGCTGGAAGGAAGCATTGAGGACAAATTAAACCAGATCGTTCAGAAGATTTACGGCGGCAAAAAAGCGGTTCTGACAGCAAATGCTCAGAAACAGGCTGCTCAGCTGGAAGCTCTTGGATATGGAAACTGCCCGATCTGTGTGGCTAAGACACAGTACAGCCTGACAGATGACCAGACAAAACTGGGCGCACCGAAAGACTTTGAAGTAACAGTTCGTAACCTGAAGATTTCCGCAGGTGCAGGCTTCATTGTTGCTCTTACCGGTGAGATCATGACCATGCCAGGTCTGCCGAAAGTTCCGGCTGCAGAGAGAATTGATGTTGATGAGACAGGAAAGATCTCCGGTCTGTTCTAATAAAATTCCATATTGAAAACTGAATAAAGATGAAATCAGGTACGGTTAAAGCCGTACCTGAATTTTGTATGCATACGTTAGCGTAAGAAGCGGGGGAAAATATATGTATTTTGATGAATTCAGTGCAGTCTGTAATGCGGCGAAAGGTAAGATAAACTTCATGGAGAACAATACCTTTGGTTTTATGGTATCCTCCATCACTGCAGGGCTTTTCATTGCCTTCGGAAGTTTTGTAACGTTTACTCTGGGAACACCATTGAACGCAGCGGGTTCCCCAATGCTGAAAGCAGTGCAGGCCTTTGCGTTTGCGGCAGCATTGAGCCTTGTTATTATGGCGGGTGCCGAGCTGTTTACAGGCAACAATATGGTTCTTGGAAGTGCATCCTTCAGTGGATGTGTACCCTGGGGCAAGACAGTCAAGGCATGGATCTTATGTTATATCGGAAACTTTATCGGTTCCCTGTTAGGTGTTGTTGGCTTCCAGCTTACCGGAGTACCAAAAGGAGATATAGGAGCTTATTTTGCACAGGTAGCTGCCACAAAGATGTCTCTGACACCCGTACAGCTTCTGGTAAGGGGAATCTTCTGTAATATTCTGGTATGTCTTGCCGTATGGTGCGCATTAAAGATGAAATCCGAGTCAGGAAAGCTGATCATGGTATTCTGGTGTATTTTCGTATTTATGATCTGCGGATTTGAGCATAGTATTGCCAATATGAGTATTCTGGCAGTTGGAATCTTAAACGCAGGGGATGCAGCAGTCAGTGTAGGAGGTTATTTCTATAATCTTTTATTTGTGACCATCGGTAATATGATAGGCGGTGTGTTCTTCGTGGCAGGTCCGTACCATGTTATGACCAAGACAAAAGCGCTAAATACATAATATAAAGGGAGCGGTCAGAATCTGTTTGGAAAAAGACAGATTTTGGCCGCCCCTTTTGCATATAATGGAGAGATACCGCAAAAAACCAGGAGCTGTTATGCAGGATCAGAAGCTGGAAAATCTTTTGAATCTGGCCCTGGATGCCACACCGCAGGAACGGGAAAAGTCCCTTGTACTGGATGTGGGGTTTGAGCCGGAAGAGAGAAGGTGGGATTTAATTGTAAAATATTCCGGAAGTCTACAGGGGGCGCTGAACCCGGAGATACAGGCTGTGGAGCTTTTGGGGGGATTTGCCATACTTTCGGTTCCGGAGAGCCAGATTGACAGTCTTTCGGAATATCCCCAGGTAGAATTTATTGAAATGCCCAAGCGGTTATTTTTCGCGGTGGAGCAGGGGCGCGCGGCTTCCTGCATTAATCCGGTGCAGAGCGGGTTTTCACCACTGGGACAGCCGCTTTTTGGGGCAGGTGTTCTTGTGGGCTGTGTGGATTCGGGGGTGGATTATGCCCATCCGGATTTCCGCAATGCAGACGGGAGCAGCCGCATCCTGAGACTGTGGGACCAGACTGTGCCCGGGAATCCCCCAGCTGGTTATGTCATTGGAACAGAGTATACAAAGGAGCAGATTGATGAGGCGCTTCAGAAACCGACGGCGGCGGAGCGGTATGCAGCGGTCCCAAGCCGTGATCTGAGCGGGCATGGCACAGGTGTTCTGGGAATCGCCGCAGGAAACGGCAGGGCTTCCGGGGGGCTTCACAGAGGTGTGGCCTCCGAGAGCCAGATCATAGCGGTGAAATTGGGGACGCCGCAGATGGAGGGATTTCCAAGGACCACGGAATTGATGCAGGGGATTGACTACTGCATCCGCCAGTCCATCGCCATGGGAATGCCGCTTGCCCTGAATCTGAGCTTTGGCAATAATTATGGTTCCCACAGCGGGGAATCTCTCATAGAGGCATATCTGGACAACGCCTCCAATCTTGGGCGGACAGTTATATGCGTGGGAACGGGGAATGAAGGAAACAAGGCAGTGCACACCTCAGGGACCCTCCGGCAGGGGGAAAGCCAGGCGGCGTCGTTTCAGATCGGCGCTTATGAGACTGGGATGAATATACAGATCTGGAAGCAGTATGTGGACCAGATGGATATTTCCCTTCAGCATCCTAACGGTCAGGTGGCCGGGCCGTTTCAGGAAATACTGGGGCCTCAGCGCTTTAATCTGGGAACCACCCAGATTTTGATCTATTATGGGAAACCTAGTCCGTTCAGTCTGTCCCAGGAGATTTTCATTGACTTTATCCCCCAGAATACTTACATTGACAGCGGCGTGTGGAAAATCAACCTGATACCGGGGAGGATTGTGGACGGCAGATACAATTTGTGGATGCCGGGAGGCGCGGCATTGAATGAAGGTACGCGTTTCCTGTTTCCCGTGCCGGAGATAACGCTTACCATCCCCTCCACAGCCGCAAGGGTGATCTCGGTTGGGGCATATAATTCCAGATACCAGGCTTACGCTGATTTTTCAGGGCGGGGTTTTACCAGGATCACCAATATGGTAAAACCTGATATCGCTGCCCCGGGTGTGGATATTACAACAGCAGCGCCAAACGGGGGGTATACCTCCAGAACCGGCACCTCATTTGCGGCGCCTTTTGTCACCGGTTCGGCGGCTCTGCTGATGGAATGGGGGATCGTCAGAGGAAATGATCCGTTTCTTTACGGGGAAAAAGTGAAGGCATATCTGCGAAGGGGGGCACGCCATCTCCTGGGAGGGCCTTATCCCAATAACCAGACGGGGTATGGAGCCTTATGTCTCAGGGATAGTTTCCCTGTGTGAAAGTTTATAAAACAGGACATTGCCAAAAGCAGTGTCCTGTTTTATACTGTGATTGTAACTACGGTCAGCGCAGTAAATGCGCAGATCTACGGAATAGTTGTCTGAGATTATACGAAAACCCAGAATAGACACGAGAAAGAAAAGGAGAGACAAAAAGAGATGAGAAATACACTGAAAAAACTGGTCAGCTATTATAAGCCCTATAAGGGTTTGTTTTTTTCTGACCTGTTTTTTGCGATTTTAGGAGCGGGGATCACGCTGGTGATTCCTCTGATTGTACGCTATATCACCAGCACAGTGGTGAACCAGCCTGTGCGGGAGGCCACAGAACTGATCATGAAGCTGGGGATCTTTATGGTTGCCCTTGTGCTGGTGGAGGCATTCTGTAACTATTATATTGCCTATTACGGTCATATTATGGGGGCAAGGATCGAGCGGGATATGCGCAACGAGATATTTGGGCATTACCAGAAGCTCTCTTTTGCATTTTATGATAACCAAAAGGTTGGACATCTTCTGTCCAGAATCACCTCTGATCTGTTTGACATCAGTGAGCTGCTGCACCATGGACCTGAGGATTTGGTGATCTCTATCATTAAATTTATCGGTGCGTTTATTATTCTGATGTTTATTAACACGAAACTGGCCTTGTCAGCCTTCCTGTTTGTGCCGTTCCTTCTTATCTATGCTTTTATTTATAACAGGAAGATGAAATCAGCATTCAGGGAAAACAGGGCGCGGATCGCGGATATCAATACCCAGATTGAGGACAGCCTTTCCGGTATCCGTGTGGTGAAATCTTTTGCCAACGAGAAGGAAGAGATGAAGAAATTCCAGAAAGGCAACGAGCGCTTTGTGGACTCCAAGAAACGTAGTTATAAATACATGGGAACCTATAACTCCGGCATGGGCGCATTCACTACCCTGATCACCATCACGGTGCTTCTGGTAGGTGCGTTTTTTATGACTAGAGGGAAAATGCCTGTGGAGGACCTGGTGACCGTGCTTTTGTATATCAATAACTTTACAGATCCTGTGAAAAAGCTGATCACCTTTACAGAGCAGTTCCAGAACGGATACAGCGGTTACTCCCGGTTCCTGGAGATCATGGCCATCGCGCCGGATATTAAGGACGTACCCCATGCAGTGGAACTGGGGGATGTGAAGGGAGAGATCGCATTCAGGGATGTCTCTTTCCACTATGAGGAGAGCCAGGAGGAAGTGCTCAGCCATGTGGATCTGACGGTAAAGGCAGGAGAATATGTGGCTCTTGTGGGAAGTTCCGGTGCGGGAAAAACAACCCTCTGCAGTCTGATCCCCAGGTTTTACGATGTGAGCGGCGGAAGTGTGTGTCTGGACGGCATGGATGTGAGAAACATTAAGCTGCAGAGTCTGAGAAATCATATTGGTATTGTACAGCAGGATGTATATCTGTTTGCGGGAACGGTCATGGAGAATATACGTTATGGAAAACCGGATGCAACGGACGAGGAGGTGCTTCGTGCAGCAAGGGCCGCCAATGCGCATGATTTTATTATGGGCCTGGAGGATGGCTATGACACGGATATCGGACAAAGAGGGGTCAAGCTTTCCGGAGGGCAGAAGCAGAGGCTTTCCATCGCCAGAGTATTCCTGAAGAATCCCCCGATCCTGATTTTTGATGAAGCCACATCCGCACTGGACAATGAGAGCGAAAAAATCGTACAGCAGTCATTGGAAAGCCTGGCAAAAGACAGGACAACCTTTGTCATTGCGCACAGATTGTCCACGATCCGTAAGGCAGAGAGGATACTCGTCCTGACTGACGATGGGATTGCAGAGGAGGGGACCCATGAGGAGCTGATGCAGAGAGAGGGTCTGTACAGCAGCCTCTATAAGCTGTCCTTTGTGTAAAAAAATAATTTTTTGATTTAATGTGTTAAAACGTTGATTTTGGCGGACGGAAAATGGTATAATCGTAGGTATCCGAATAAAAGACTACATAGAAAGGAAGAGTAATGATATGATAGCAGATAAAATGGTGAATTTGGTAAAAAACAGTTCAGCTATCCGGGCTATGTTTGAGGAAGGCAAAATTATGGCCGCCAAATACGGTGCTGAGAATGTATATGATTTCAGCCTTGGAAACCCCAATGTCCCGGCGCCGGCGGAGGTGAAGCAGGCAGTCTATGAGGAGCTGGAGAAAGAAGATCCGGTTGTGCTGCACGGATATATGAACAACAGCGGATACGAGGATGTAAGGGGAGCTATCGCCGCATCCATTAATAAAAAATTCGGCACTTCTTTTGGAGAACAGAATATCATTATGACGGTAGGTGCGGCAGGAGGATTGAACGTTATCCTGAAAACCCTGTTGAACCCGGAGGACGAGGTGATCGTCATTGCACCGTATTTTGGTGAGTACAACAGCTATGTCACAAACTATGACGGTAAAATCGTGGTTGTAAGCCCGAATACAGAGACATTCCAGCCGAACCTGGAAGAACTGGAGCAAAAGATCACTGCCAGAACCAAGGCTGTGATCATCAACTCCCCCAATAACCCCACAGGTGTTGTGTACTCTGAGGATACGATCAAGAAGATGGCAGATATCCTCCGCGGAAAAGAAAAAGAGCTGGGAAGCGATATTTATCTCATTTCGGACGAGCCTTACAGAGAACTGGTTTATGATGGAATTGAGGTTCCGTATTTGACAAAATACTATGAAAATGCTATCATTGGTTATTCCTACAGCAAGTCCTTGTCCCTTCCGGGTGAGCGTATCGGATATCTGGTGATTCCGGATGAAGTGAGTGAGGCTGAGGATGTAATTGCAGCAGCGAACGTGGCTACCCGTATTCTCGGATATGTCAATGCCCCGTCCCTGATGCAGAAAGTTGTCGCAAAGTGTCTGGATGCCCAAGTAGACGTACCGTTTTATAACCGTAACCGGGAAGCCTTATACAATGGACTGAAAGAACTGGGATTTGAGTGCATTAAACCGGAAGGCGCATTCTACCTGTTCGTAAAATCCCCGGTGGAGGACGAGAAGACCTTCTGTGCGGCGGCGAAGAAGCATAATATCCTGATCGTTCCGGGATCTTCCTTTGCCTGCCCTGGTTATGTGCGGATCGCTTACTGTGTATCCTACGAAACAATCATGAATTCTATGCCTGGCTTCAAAGCCCTGGCTGAAGAATTCCAGGTAAAGTAACAGGAGGTTTTAATGGAATCCGTAGTACATTGGTTTGCTGAAAACATGCCGTCCTTCCTGACACCGGAAGCAGCCGTCTTTTTGATTTCCATGGTTCCCATACTGGAGCTGAGGGGCGGACTTTTACTGGCAACCGTATTGAAAATTCCCATGCTTCAGGCTGTCATTGCCTGTATTCTGGGGAATATCATCCCTATCCCGTTCATTCTGCTTTTTATCAGACAGATTTTTAAGTGGCTGAAGAAGACAAAAGTGTTTCGCCCTCTGATCGAGAAGCTGGAAAAAAGGGCCATGGGAAAGAGTGACAAGATTAAAAAATATGAGTTCTGGGGACTTGTTCTGTTTGTGGGAATCCCGCTGCCGGGTACCGGAGCATGGACAGGAGCTTTGATCGCATCCCTTCTGGAAGTGGATTTGAAGAAGTCCGTTCCCGCCATTTTGCTGGGACTCTGTATAGCCACGATCATCATGTGCTTTTTGGGATATGGAGCGCTTGGTTCCGTATTACGTTAGAATTGAGGTCACCCTGTGGGAAACTGTTGATGCAGTTTCCGCAGGGAGTTTTTATATTTGGGAAATCCCCGGCAGTGACAAGCGGATTTTTCTTTTCTTTTAATAAAAACTTTAATGATTTATCATTACTTTTTGGGAAAGATATGATAAGATGGCGGTATAACAGGAAAGGATTTTGATGCCATGAGCAAACGAGAATTTTTAGAGGTACTGCGGGAAACGCTAGCTTCAGAGCTTCCTCAAAATGTGGTAAATGGACATGTACAATATTACGACCAATATATAAGCGATGAGACAAAAAAAGGTGCATCTGAGGCGGAGGTGACAGGACGCCTGGGAGATCCCCGGCTGATCGCCCGCACGATACTGGAGACTTCCGGCGCGTCCGGCACTGGTCACCAGGAAGGTCATGGGAGCCAGTCTTCATACAACCAGACCACCTACAGCCAGAGCGGGAGTGAGAGCTCCGGCGGCGGTTTCCACCATGTGCAGGAAAAGATGCACAATAACCCAACCGTACATCTGGCGCTGGGGATTTTGATCGTGCTGGGTGTGATCGCTCTGATCATCAGTATTGTCAGTGCGCTTTTACCGGTGGTGCTCCCTATTGTGGCAGTTTTGATCCTGCTTTCCTTCCTGCGCAGAAGGATGTAGCACCATTTATGCGTTATAGTGTCTCCAGTTCCAGCAGTGCCAGATGACCGCTGAAAACCTTGTCCGCTGCCAGGGCTACGGAGCCAATGAGCGGGGCGTTGCCTCCGAATGTGGAATGGAGGATAGAAAGAGGATTGAATTTGGCTGTCAGGGTAATTCTGGAGAGTTTGTGATACAGCAGATCCTCGATGATGGTGTTGGTTCCATCAGAATCATACCCCACGATGATCGTGGAGAGGTTGAGCAGGTTCAGGGTGTTGCTGAGGGAATAGGCGATGTAGGAGCAGAATCCCTCCAGCGCGGTGACTGCAAGGGGGTCCTGCTGATTGCCACAGGATATAATATCCAGCCAGCCTGGTGTCTTGGGGATGGATAAGGGAGAGCTGGGGTAAAAGGGGGCAAGTTCCTTTATCCTTTGCTGCAGGTTATCCAGGTTGGCATATAGATCCAGACATCCCCGGTTGCCGCAGGCACAGAGGGGGCCGTCAAAATTAATAGAGGTATGGCCTATCTCGCCGCTCTGCCCCGAATCCCCGTCATATAGAGCATGATTCAAAATAAAACCGGCTCCGATTCCATTCATAATATGAAGATAAGCAAAATTAGATATGGAGGTGCCCGATCCAAACAGTTTTTCTGAAAAAGCCCCTGCTGTGGCGTCGTTCACCAGAAATACAGGCAGGCCGGTCTTTTCACTGATGATAGAAACAATGGGCAGATTCTCGATACCATAGAAATAAGGGGGATTCAGTATGATTCCCTTTGAGGAATCCAATGGCCCAAGGGAAGCGATACCAATTGCAATGATACGCCGTTTCGTGCTTTCCGCACATTCTGAATAGGCTTTTGTTAAAATCTGAAGCAGGTCTTCTGAGCTGTCCAGTGTGTCATAAGGATAATCCACCTGTTTAAAAATCCTGCCGCCCAAATCAGAGAGAATGATCTGAAACAGTTTTCTTTTGATCAGCATCCCGCAGATACAGGGGGAGTTTTGGGCCAGGGTAAGAAGGATAGGTCTGCGTCCGTAAATTGCAGAAGTATTATTGGAAACATTTATGGTTTCTTCTGCCAGACCGGAGCTGAGCAGTTCTGTAACAATGTTGCCTACCGTCATTTTTGACAGCCCGGTACTCCGGGCAATATCCACTCTTGAAATTCCACTGCTTGTTGCTATATGCTTTAAAACAAGCATTCTATTTTTCGATTTCACGTCCTGAATATTTGATCCGGTTTTTTCCATCATATAATACCGCCTTTATATAGTAAATTTGCAGCTGTCCGGCACCCTTACGGTTACAGGCAAAAATCCGTACAGAATCGTCATTGGCGATGGGAGTTTTGCCTGGACGCAAAATGCTTTCCTGCGGTCAGCACAGGGAATGCGCAGATCTACCGAACAGTTACAGAAATCAGACTTTGCGTTTGTGGGAGAGCAGGCAGAAAAGAAGCATAAAACCCCATAATGCATAGTGACTTTGTATTCTTAAATTCATTATAGTATAGATGTTAATAAAAGGCAATAGTACGGATAGTTTACTTATATACCGGTAATATAGGTATAAAAGATGAAAACTGTACAAATTATTTGCTGAATAAATGTTAAAAATGTCGAAATGCACATTATATAGTAAAATAAATTGACTTTATAGTAAAACGATGTTACTATGTACTCATCAAAAAGAGAAACCAGAAAGCTGGTTTTGGTGTAAAGGAGGAGGTATTTATATGTTTAAAAAGAAAATTGCAGGTCTGTTGGCAGCGATGATGTGTGTGTCATTGGTTGGATGCGGAAGCGGGGGTGATAAACCGGCAGATGAGACAAAAAAAGCAGAGACAGAGGAAAGCGGCGGCAGTTCCGCTGAGTCTGACGTGATCAAGATGGCTGTGGGGGCAGACCGTGTTGAATTTTACAGAGGGCTGGCAGATGAGTATGAGAAGCAGAACCCGGGAAAGAAGGTGGAGATCATTGAAATCGTCAATGGCTCTGACATGTACACAAAAATCACAATGATGATGCAGTCAAAGGAGACATCTCCTGATTTAATAACCGAGGATGGGTTTATGATCATGTCTGACGCGGAGGCCGGTTATCTGGAACCGCTGGATGAATTTATGAAGAATTGGGAGGATGCGGGCCAGTTTGAGGAGGCTATCCTGGACGGCGCCAAAGGTGCTGACGGTGTGCAGTACGGGGTTCCGTTTTCCACGGACACTCAGTGTCTCTGGTATGACAAGAAGCTGATGGAGGAAGCAGGGGTTTCTGTACCTTTCCAGCCAAAGAACTGGGATGAGATCATTGAGGCCGGCAAAAAGCTGAAAGAGGTTGGAGGCGAAGGATTTATCCCATTTTTCCTGTATGCATCCAAAACTTCACCGGAGGAGACCTCTATGAGAACCTTCCAGGAGCTTTACTCAGGAACAGGCGGAACCTTATATGATTTTGATACAAAGAAATGGGTTGTTGATAAAGAGAATTTACTGAAGGTCTATAATTTTGTAAATGATGTTTACAATGTGGAGAAAATCGGTGCGCCTCTCAGTATTGTATCACAGCAGAAGGTGGAAGACCTTTTCGTTAGTGATTATATGAAAAACGGAAAATTGGGCATGATCTTCACGGGAAGCTGGGTACCCGGAAACTGGGGAGAGGGAAGAACCTATGAATGGCCGGAAGGTCTTGATACCTGGGCGGCTGCTAAGATTCCCACATATGACGGAAGCGGTGACGGTTTCAGCACCATGTCCGGCGGCTGGACCTGGGCGATTCCAAAGAATGCCAATAATAAAACCGGCGGGGAAGAACTTCTGAAATTCATTGCAGGGAAAGAAAGCCAGCTTAAATACGCCATGTACTCAGGAGACCTGGCTGTGCGTAAAGACGTGATGGAGGATGAAACATACTTATCACAGAAAATGTCTGTAGTAAAAGAGGCCGGCGAGATGCTGCCGTATGCACATTTCAGACCGTCCGTAGAGGGATATTCCACTCTGACAACCATGTTTACAGAGGTGGTGGAGAGTATTGCCATGGGAAGCGCTAGTCCGGATGATGCGGCAGCGGCTTTTGAGTCAGAGATGAAAAGAATTGTGGGCGAGGAAAACGTGACTGTGAAATAAAGGATCTACATTCAGCTTGGAGCATTGCTCCAAGCTGAATCTTTAAAGGAGAGACTGAGGATGGTTGGAACAAGAAATCAAGAAAAACGAAAGATATGGAAGACGGCACTTTTTTTCTCCCCATCAATTTTACTGCTTGGCGTATTCTTTATAGGCCCCATGATCATGACTGTCTTTTTTTCTTTTACGGACATTTCACTGACGGGAAGTTCCGCACAGGCAATGAGATTCGTAGGGTTCAGGAATTTTATTGAGATTTTCAAAGACCCGAAACTTCTTACTGTATTAAAGAATACGATGGTATTTTTGGTGTTTTCAGGTATTATTGGGCAGCAGTGTCTGGGATTTCTGCTGGCATCCCTAATGAGAGGGAAGAACAGACTGGTTCGGAAATTTGTCGGCTTTACAGTAGTGGCAGGCTGGATCACCCCGGAAGTGATCGCGGCATTTATGTTCAGCTCCTTTTTTGCCGATGCAGGTACATTGAATAAGATCACGGGTATTTTGGGGATATCGCCGGTTTCCTGGCTCTTTACATTTCCCATGGCCTGTGTTGTCATAGCAAATATATGGAAAGGATCAGCCTATTCCATGATGATGTTCCAGGCATCCCTGGATAACATATCAGATGATATTGTGGAGGCAGCTAAAATTGACGGTGCCAATGGATTTCAGATATTGCTCAGAATTACACTGCCCATGATAAAAAGCACTATGGCCACTACATTCGTGATCGTGACATTGTCAACCTTGGGAGCATTTGGCCTTGTGTTTGCCATGACAGGAGGCGGACCGGCTATTATGACAACAACACTTTCTATATTTATGTATCAAAAAGCGTTCATTGCATATCAGATAGGATACGGCATGGCCATTGCCCTTTTTATTCTGGCGATCGGGATTCTGCTGAGTCTTGTATATATCAGGCTGATTCGTGCAAACGACGGCAATTAGGAGGGGATCATCATGAAGAAAAACAAGAAAAACGTACAGAAAATTATTCCCTATATGATCTTGCTGATAATTGCAGGCGCATTTTTGCTTCCACTTCTGTGGCTGGTATTTGCTGCTTTTAATCCGGAAGCCAGTCAGGCGTTCGCAGTGCCAAAGCATATGAGTGTTGAAAATTTCAGGGTCATCCTCACAGATGCCAAAAACCAGAGGGGGTTCCTGAACAGTTTGTTTATTTCTGTTGTACAGACAGGCGTTGTTCTGGTGTGTTCCCTGCTGGCAGCATATCCCCTGTCAAGATATGAGCTGAAGACAGGACAGAAGATCACCATGGGGATGCTGTTCCTGACCTCTATTCCCATAACAGCGGTGATGGTGCCTGTTTATCAGATGTTTATTATGATGAAGCTGGTTGATTCCTTGTGGGGAACTATTATCTTCCTTTCAGCATCAGGGCTTCCCTATGGCATCTGGATGATGAAAAATTTTCTGGACGGGGTATCCGTTGATCTGGAGGAGGCGGCGTGGATTGACGGTGCGTCCGCAGTCAAGAGTATGATACATGTGGTGCTGCCGCTGATGCTTCCCGGTTTATTTACAGTTGCCATGTTCACATTTGTGGGGAGCTGGGGAAACTTTTTTGTACCGCTCATTTTACTGCAGTCCACAGAGAAAATACCGGCTGCCGTGAATATTTACCGCTTCTTTGGGGAACGCGGACAGGTTATCTATGGACAACTGGCGGCTTATTCCATTGTCTACATGCTTCCTGTATTTGTTTTATATTTCTTTTCACAAAACTATATGTCAAAGGGATTTGCAATGACCGGAGCCTCAAAAGGCTGACTGCGATCACCTGCACGTTACGGTTCACTCCGTGGCCGGCAACACGCTTCCCCGTGCACAGATATGGAGCATACTGAGCCAGGAACTTACTGTCGGGCTTGAGGATGGAAGCGTAAGAACCGTAATGTCTATATTTCTAAGATTGGGAGGTTACAATTATGAAAAAATTGTATATGATCGGAAATGCGCATCTGGACCCTGTATGGCTTTGGCCGTGGCAGGAGGGATTCCAGGAAAATAAAGCCACCTGCAGATCAGTGCTGGAACGGCTGAGTGAATATGAGGATGTAATATTTACGTCAAGTTCCGCGCAGTTTTATGAGTGGATCGAAAAAAATGATCCGGAGATGTTTGCAGAGATTGAAAAGAGAGTAAGGGAAGGCCGCTGGGTGATCTGCGGGGGCTGGTGGGTGCAGCCGGACTGCAATATTCCCTGTGGGGAATCGTTTGCCCGCCATGCCCTGCTTGCCCAGAATTATTTTAAAGAGAAATTTGGTGTGACTGCCAAAACCGGATATAATGTGGACAGCTTTGGACATCAGGGTATGATGCCTCAGATTCTGCAGTTGTCAGGCATGGAAAATTATGTGTTTATGCGTCCGGGGCCTCATGAAAAGGGTCTGCCCGCCAGAAATTTTATTTGGGAATCAGATGATGGCTCAAAGGTGCACGCTTTTCGGCTTCCATTTTCCTACTGTACGTTCGGCAGGCTGGAGGACCATATGAGGGCTTGCAAGGAAGAGTTTGACGCCGGTGTGGATGAGCTGATGTGTTTTTATGGTGTGGGAAACCATGGAGGCGGCCCAACCATCGAAAATATTGAGACTGTGAAAAAGCTTCAAAAGGAATGGGATGACATCCAGATTATCTTTGCTGACCCGGATTTTTACTTTGAGAAACTCAGGGAAAGAAAATATGAACTTCCGGTAGTACATGGAGACTTGCAGCATCATTCCAGTGGCTGTTACAGTGCGGAATCTCAGGTGAAGCGTTACAACAGGAAGGCGGAGAATGCTCTTTTGAGGGCAGAAAAATTTTCTGTTATGTCAAAGCTTATTACCGGACATGGCTATACGGAGGGACTGACAGAGGGATGGAAGCGTGTCCTGTTTAACCAGTTCCATGATATCCTGGCAGGGACCAGTATTCAAAAGGCATATGAAGATACCAGAAATGAATTCGGGGAGGCGCTGTCGATCGCAGCCAGAAACGAGAATAACAGCCTGCAGGCCATCTCCTTCCATATTGGAATTGAGCAGGAAGAGAATATGCTTCCTGCAGTGGTGTTTAATCCCCATGGATGGGAAGTGGAGGAATACGTGGAAGTGGAGACAGGAATGTTCGGCAATTCCTGCAGAGGAGAATCTTATATTGTAAAAGACAGCAGCGGCCATGTGGTACCGTCACAAAAAATTTCTTCCGATGCTAAGGTGAACGGAAGAAACCGCATTGTGTTTCAGGCTTGTGTGCCCTCCCTTGGTTATGCTGTGTTCCGCATTTATGCAGTGGAGCCGGAACAGGAGCAGGAACATGCCCCTTGTGCACTGGTTTTGGAAAATGAAAAAGTCCGTGTACAGTTTGAGGAGAAGACAGGGGCAATGGTTTCAATCTGGGATAAGGAAAACAAGATTGAATACTGCGACGGGGTTTTCGGAAGAGCTGTGGTAGTTAAGGACAATTCGGATACGTGGAGCCATGGTGTCACAAGGTTTCATGAGACAGAGGGATTCTTTGTCCCGCAGTCCGTGAAAAAGACAGAGGACGGGCCGGTAAGGAGCAGTATCCGGGTCATCAGCAAATACAAAAATTCCACACTGGTACAGATATATACATTATATAAGGAAGACAGTTCTGTCAGGGTGTCTGCAAAAATCAATTGGCAGGAAAACTTCCGGTGTGTAAAAATCCAGTTCCCGGTTGCGCTGGACCAGTACAGAGGAATATACGAGATTCCATTTGGCTGTATTGAGAAAGCCTGCAATGGGGAGGAGGAACCGGTACAGCGCTGGATGGACCTATCAGGAATGCAGGAGGGCAATCATAAGGTTATCTGTGGGGTGGGTATTTTAAATGACTGTAAATACAGTGCCTGCATGGAGCACAACTGCATGGAAATGACAGTTTTGAGAAGTCCTGTGTATGCACATCATAATCCTTATATTCTGGATGAGGAGGAGGATGACTATCAGTTCACAGACCAGGGAATACAGAATTTCTGTTATACCATCGTTCCCCATCTGGGAACTGGGAAAGAGGCACATCTGGTGCAGCGGGCAGAAGAATTAAACCAGCCCTGTGTCACAGTCATAGAGACGTATCACAAAGGTGACTATCCCCAGAAGGCAGAACTCATGACAGTGAGTGAGTCCCATGTGGTGCTGTCTGCCCTGAAAAAGGCGGAGAAGGACAGGGGATATATTGTCAGGCTTTATGAGACAGAGGGAAAGGAATGCAGGGCTGATATTTGTCTGCATTTCCTTGAAAAAACCATTCATGCGGAGTTTAAACCGTATGAGATCAAAACATTTTTTGTCAGTGAATCCATGGATGCAGAGCCTTCCAAGGTGAATTTCCTGGAATGGGAAGAGTGATGCCCCAATAGAATGCCTGCGAGGAGATTGAAATATGAAAGACGACTATGTGATCGGTATTGATATAGGCGGCACAAAATGCGCAGTGGTGCTGGGTGAAGCTGGAAAAGCGGACGAGGACTGCCGGGTGTTGGACAAAGTATGCTTTGCTACAGAGGCTAAGAGAGGGCCGGATTGTGTGATCCGGGATTTATTTGGTGCAGTCCGGGCACTGCTTGGAAAAAACCATATTTGGAAAGAGCGGCTGCAGGCAATAGGCATAAGCTGCGGAGGCCCCTTGGATCATATAAAGGGGGTGGTGAAAAATCCCCCCAATTTATATGGATGGGACAATATACCTATTGTGGATATTATGGAAAAGGAGTTTCAGGTTCCCGCATACATACAGAATGATGCCAATGCCTGTGCGCTGGCCGAATGGAAATTCGGGGCAGCCAGAGGATATCAGCATGTGATATTCCTTACATATGGCACAGGTATGGGCGCCGGCCTTATACTGGATGGAAAACTGTATAATGGCGCTAACAATATGGCCGGGGAAGTCGGACATGTGAGAATGACAGAGAGCGGTCCTGTGGGGTTTGGCAAATCCGGTTCTTTTGAAGGGTTCTGCAGCGGCGGAGGAATTGCCCAGATCGCCAGGATGAAGGTGCTGGAGAAGCTGCAGATAGGTGAACGCCCATCTTTTTGCCAGAGCTTTGAACAGATTGAGGAATTGTCAGCTAAGACGGTAGCTCTTGCTGCAAAGAGTGGTGACCCTCTGGCGCTTGATATTTATAAAACCAGTGGATACTATCTGGGAAGAGGACTTGCAATCCTTATAGATATTCTGAATCCGGAGATTATTGTGCTGGGAAGCGTCTATGAAAGAAGTGAAGATTTGTTATGGCCATGTGCGCAGAGAGTGATCGAGCAGGAGGCTTTGGCTATTTCAAGAGAAGGATGCAGGATCGTACCCGCAAAACTGGGAAATAAAATCGGTGATTATGCGGCACTTTCCGTGGGGATCCAGGGAGGTAAAAATGGGCAGAGAGTGTGCAGTGTATGAAAAATTCCAGGAGGATCATCCTGTTTTGAAGGACCAGCCTGTTTGGGCAGCTTTTGAGCTGCTTCTGCAGAGCTGCCGAAGCGGTGGAAAAATCCTGGTCTGCGGAAATGGAGGCAGTGCATCGGATTCGGAACATATTGTGGGAGAACTGATGAAAGGCTTTCTGCTGAAGCGCGAACTGCCGGATGAGGAGAAGGAAAAGTTCAGGAACCTGGAAGGGGGAGAGGCCTTATCAGGGAGGCTGCAGCAGGGGATTCCCGCTATTTCCCTTAACAGCTATACGTCTTTGATGACAGCAGTGGGAAATGATACCTCTTTTGATATGATATTCGCGCAGCAGGTATATGCTTACGGACAGCAGGGGGATGTGCTCATAGCCATCACTACATCCGGAAACTCTGCAAATATTGTGGAGGGAGCGAAGACCGCGAAAGTAAAAGGGATGAAAGTGTTGGGAATCACAGGGGAGAAGGAATCCGTGCTCTCAAAATATTGTGATATATGTTTTCGGATGCCGTCAGCAGAGACGTACCGCGTTCAGGAGTATACCCTGCCCCTGTATCATACGCTGTGTGCCATGCTGGAGGAGGCAGTTTTTGGATAATAGTTTGAAAACTTCCGCGGGGGTGATGAAAAATGGTTGGTCTTTCTGGGTTTGTGACGGGGCTGTGGCAGGCACTACAAGCCAGGCTAGGCGTATTGAGACGATCCAAGTTCAGAACAGACTAACTCAATAACAAACGGGCGAGAATTCCAACGCCGCCCGGTTTCTTTATAAATACAAAGGGAAACACCTTGCAGGAGAGCTACAGGGTGTTTCGAGGGGAGTAAAAATAATTAAATAAGGGGATTTAAGCCAGGCGGTCTGTCCGAGTTTTTCCGGGTATAGACGGCCTTTTTTGCGGTTTCCTGTTTGTTATGTTGTAGTGGTTTCTGGATATAGTTGTGTCAGATATTTTCAAAATAGAGATGGCGCTGTGTATTAGGCTAACAGCAAGTTCTTCCAATATCATAGACACTTCTAATACGAAGTTCTTCCGGTTTACCTCTGAGAATTTTGACTCTTCGTATTCCACTGTTCATATCGAAATAGTTATCTTCCAGTACCAGGTCTTCCTTTTTGTTCAGGATTTCCACACTTTTGGCATAAGTGTCCGCCTCAACTATGATTTCATTTCCTTTAATTGTTGCCTGAAGATTTGGATTTAGGTAGTTAAAGTATTTGGGATAGGAGAAAATCACAGTTCCCTGTGAGAAAATTTCATTATTTTCCGCTGCTTCATAGCTGATATACTGATTGAACACGTCTATTTCAGGTAAAAGAACCTTATCAAGCCAGTAAGCAGAAAATGGGGCCACTGTAATTTCCTGTAGTTCTTCTTTGACAATTGAAGCATCAGCATTGCGCAGTGCCCATTTTACGGTTACATGACGTTGGAGGGTGGTTTCATTTGTTACATTAAGATGAATAGATTTCTCAAAAGCAAAGTGCTGTCGGTTCATGTCTGCTGAGGCTGTCATCCAGTTCTGCTCCTCGCAGGAGATCATCACAGGGGCAAAGAAGCGTTTGGCGTAATAATGAAGTGCTTTCCACCGCCCGTAATAATCTATGGAGGACCAGGAGGTTACAGGCCAACAGTCGTTTAACTGCCAGTATACGGCTCCCATACACCTTCCTCTGTTTCTTCTGAAGTGTTCCACCCCATAGCGGATGCCGTCAGCCTGTAAAAGCTGTGAGGCATATATCATAGAGGAAAAGTCGTATGGATACTTATAAGTTTGCTGGAGATATCCCATTATTTTACCATTTGCCCCGTTATTCCGCTGATGCTTTTCCATAACATAGGAGAATATATTCCAATCATCCGGATCATCGCTTATGCCCTCTTGAATGGTTTTCACAGAAGGTAAAGCCTGAAAGCCGAACTCTGAGAGGTAACGGAAAAAGTATTTTCTGTATTCGGAAAACGGCTTGTTTCCATGCCACACCTGCCAGAAATGAACATCTCCTCTGTCCGGGTCCTGAGGCGCGTCAAAAGAACCACCTGAGGAGGGACTGGAGGGCCAGTAGAACGTATCTGGGTCATATTGCTTCAGAACCTGGGGGATAATCCGCTCATACATAAATAAATAGTCCCGGACCTCAGAGGGCTTCGATACCCATTCTCCGTCATTTACAAAAGATTCCATTTCATTGTTGCCGCACCACAGTCCCAGACAGGCATGGTGGCGGATACGCTTAATATTGTCAATAAATTCTTGGGTAATGTTTTCTTCAAATTCTGGTGTCAGCTCATATACTGAGCAGGCAAACATAAAGTCTTCCCATACAATCAGACCAAGCTCATCACAAAGATCAAAAAATTCATCATCAGGATAATAACCACCGCCCCATACACGGACGCTGTTGAAATTAGCCAGTTTACAGTCAATAAGAAGCTGGCGTCTTTTTTCAGAACTGATTCTTCCCAGAAGGTGTTCCTCAGGAATGTAGTCTGCGCCCATAGCAAACACTTTGATACCGTTTATCTCATGAGCAAAGGAGTTTCCCCATTCATCCGCTTCCGTAGACATAGTCAGGGTACGCAGTCCGATTTTCTTTTGCCACTGATCAAGGATATTTCCTTTATATGTAAGGGCCAGGGTGACCGTGTAAAGGGGCTGTTCTCCAAGTCCGTTGGGATACCAGAGCTTCGGGGATTGGATGTCTGCCTCTATCGGGTTCTCCGTCAGGATAACGGAAGTGCCGTCAGGGTCGGTTATAGTGACGGAATAGGAAAAATCCGGGCTGTCGGGAGTATTTAGCTCTTTCAGTGTACAGAAGTTGTTTAAATTATCTGCGCATAGAAAGGTGGGAGAGAATTTAAGGGTTACTTTATCGCTCTCATGTCTTTGGGTTATATACATGGAATCAATTCGTGCTTTTGTAATACCCAGGAGTGTGACATCGCGGAAGATTCCGGCATCTGGTAAGTGTGCACCCCAGTCCCAGCCGTACATGTAATGAGCTTTGCGGATATGGCTGAAACCGTCCCAAGCATCCTCGGTGCCTCTTGTAGGGCATTGGTCAAAGGCTTTCTCTGCCGCCAGTAAAGGTGAGTGGAGTACAACCTGCAGTTGGTTTCCATCTTCTTTTAAATGAGAGGTTATATCAAATTCCCAGGTGCGGTGCATGTTTATAGTTTTTCCGAGATGAACGTTGTTGAGATAAATATCACCTAGAGTATCAATCCCGTCAAAATGCAGAAATACAGTATCCTCTTTGAGAAGTTCCTTTGAGGGAGTGAAGGTACAGGTGTAAATGAAGTCATCGTTTATTACATCCCTTACAAGGTCTTCGTTTCCTTTCCAGTAAGGCTGGGGTATCTGTCCGTTTTCTGCCAATACGGTGTAGATACTGGTAGGGACAGAGGCAGGGAATACTTCTGCGGAGCCTTTTTTCTGCAGGAGCCATTGGGCATTTAAAGATTGTTTTATCATCGTCTTCCTCCTAAATGTTTACGAATATAGAATTATTGAATTTCACTTAAAAGCGGGGAGAGAGAATCTTCTGAATCCTGGTATATTCCCTGAAAAGAATTATGGAAAATCCATGTTTCATCATATAAGAACCCTCCTGATCGGTAATCTACAAAAGAAAACGATTTAGTTACATCTTCAGGTATAATCGGGCAGATTGTATAGAAAATATGTATTTGAACCCAAATACAAGGCGATTATAACAAGAAAAATAAAATAATACAAGAGAAAATAAAGTAAATAAGAAAAAAATTCTTAAAATTACGAAAAGTTTTCGTAAAAATATAATCGAAAAAATGAAAATATATAAGATTTAGCAAAAGAAAAGATAGGAAATCAAAAGTATATCTGTAACTATTGCACAAAAAAATGGCAATTACGAAAACAATATTGCGAAAATATAGTTTATAAACGACAATATTAGTTAAGAAAACGATTTGGTAATTGAAGAAAGAGATGGAAGCAGATGAAGGAGAATATTTCACTAAAAGATATAGCCAGAATGTGCAATGTTTCTATTTCTACAGTCAGTAAAGCCATGAATGACAGGCCGGATATCAGCAGTATAAAGAAGGCGGAAATACGCAAAGTGGCAAAGGAAATGGACTATGTACCAAATTATATGGCATCAACGTTGAAAAGTAAACATACAAGGAACATCGGAGTATTGCTGTCTGAGACAACGGGGCAGGGGCTTATGCATGAACATTTAGCAAGAATTCTGAACAGCTTTAAGGATACGGTAGAAGAAAGAGGATATGTATTGACCTTTTTAAATGCCAGTAGTTCTCCCAACAGGCTTTCCTATATGGAACAGTGTAAGTACATGAGGTTTGACGGAGTGTTTATTCTTTGTGCGGATTATCACCTAAGCGAGGTCAGAGATCTTCTGGTTTCCAATATACCATTGGTGGTTGTAGATCATGTACTTCCCAAGCATATCAATATTGCTTCTAATCAGCGTGGAGATATGCGCAGACTGCTACAGTTCGTTTATGAGAGAGGACATAGGAGAATTGCTTATATTCATGGTCAGAACTGTGAAGTTACAAGAGATAGGCTGGAAGCTTACAAGAACTTTATGAGGGTGCACGATCTTCCTTTGGTGAGAGCGTATATATATAGCTGTCCTTACCGTGATGTGGAGCGTGCCGCGGCTTTTACCAGAGCAATTCTATCTGTGCCTGAGAAGCCCACATGTATTCTGTATCCAGATGATTTGACAGCAGTAGGAGGGATGGGCACTATACAGGAAATGGGTATTCGTGTGCCGGAAGATATATCTATTGCCGGGTATGATGGTATAAGCATTGCAAGCATTATCAGACCCAGAATTACGACGATTAATCAAGATACAGTTTCTATGGGAATACAGGCAGGCAATAAGCTGATCAACAGAATAGAATTTCCCGAAATGGAAACAAAAGGAGAAACGGTTGTGGTGGACGGAAGAGTGGAGCCGGGAGAGTCGGTTTCTGTTATATAATGTCTGCCGAAGCAGTGTTAAAGATTATAGTCAGTAGCACGTTCTACTGGTTATAGATAGAGAGATTAAATATATTTACAGGAGGAGATTAAAATGAAAAAGCGCGGTAAAATGATCAGTATCTTATTGAGCACAGCGGTAGCGGCAAGTATGCTGGCAGGTTGCGGAGGAAGCGGAGAAACTAAGGAGAACAAGGAAAGAGCAGAGTCACAGAGCGATGAAAAAGAAAGTGAAAAAGATGACTCAGCATTAGCAGAGGGTGCGGACAATGAACTGGGTTATAAAGGTGAGCTCTCTCTTATGCATTATTCTACTTCAGAAGAATCAGAAGGAAATGGAGGCTCTGACGGATTCCGTTCTGTAATTGCTCAGTGGGAGAAGTCACATTCTGATATTACACTGAATCAAAGCGTACTTTCTAATGATGATTATAAGACACAGATTGCTACACAGGCAGCAGCAGATGACCTGCCGGATATATTTCTGCTTCAGGGAATGAATACAAGAGCCTGGGCAGAGCAGGGGCTTGTTTTGGATATGACAGATATTATTAAGGAATCGCCTTACTATGATTCCTACAATACAGATTTTTTTACTCCGTTTACAGTGGATGGAAAAACTTACGGGTTTCCGGTTTTGACAACAGGTACCTGTACAGTTGTAATGTATGACAAACAGGCATGGAAAGATGCGGGATATGATTCTTTTCCGGATAACTGGGAGGACGTAAAGGAGGCTGACAAATACTTTAAGGAAAACGGGTTTTCTGAAACTATTGCATTTGGAAACGGAGGCAAATGGCAGATTAATTCCTGCTTCTTGTCTGTTATCGGAGACCGTTTTACAGGCAGTGACTGGTTCCAGTCTTTAGTTGACAAGGGAGGAGCTTCTTTTGAAGATCAGAAGTTTGTGGATGCATTGACATTTACACAGGATATTTTTGCATCGGGAATCTTTAATGAAGATTTCAATGCTATTGGAAACGAGGATGCCCGTGAATACTATATTTCACAGGATGCTCCTTCTTATATCTGTGGTAACTGGGATGTAAGCTATATCCAGGCAACCTTAAAGGAAGAGGACCCTGAGCTTTATAAAAACACAGGTTTTGCAGTTCTTCCTCAGCCGGAAGAAGCAGATGGTGCTTCAGATACACAGAATATCGGACTGGGATATGCAGTGGCAATTAGTGCAAAGCTTGCAGATGACCCGGACAAGCTTGCGGCAGCAATTGATTTTGCAGAATATGTAACAGGACCTGCATTTGCAAAGTATGTGGGAGAAAATTATGCTCTTCAGGGACTTACACAGACAGAAGTGGATTTAAGTGGTTTTGACCAGTATACGCAGGATTTCTATAATTATTCTTATGTAGATACAGAAACATGTGAAATCTACGATTCTTATATCAACAGTGCAGTTTGGGAAGTGCTTAATACAGAAGTACAGAGTATGTTAAATGGGGATACAACACCTGAAGAGGTTGTTAAGAAGACACAGGCTGCATACGAAGAAAATTATTGATTTTCAACATTGTCAGCAGAAGGGGCGGCGTAAGCGTCAGCCCCTTTTCAAGTAAAAGGAGGCAGTTTTATGTTATCAAAAAAGCCAAAGACCCAAGTGATTATAGGGTACCTGATTATTCCTTTATTATTGTACATATTCGCCGTATTTGTACCTTTAGGCACTTCTTTGTTTTACAGCTTATTTGAGTGGAAAGGCGGTCCTAATAAGAGCTTTATCGGATTAGAAAACTATGTGACTCTGCTGAAGGATACTACCTTCTGGCAGGCATTTGGTCATAATATTTATCTGGTTATTTTGTGTGTTATCGGGCAGGTGGGGATTGCATTTGTATTTGTCATGGTTATCAGCACACGGTTTATAAAGGGAAAAGGAGTTCACAGAACCTTCGGATTTTTCCCCAGTACGGTTTCCGCTGTAGCGGTAGGTTTTATCTGGACGATGATGTATGACAACAGAAGGGGTATTCTTAACTGGTTTCTGGAAACTATGGGACAGGAGGACAAGACCCAGGTGTGGCTGAATAACCCAAAGCTTGTTATGACCCTGGTAGCTATTCCTTTGATTTGGCAGTTTATTGGATATTATATGATCATTCTGCTGTCCGCAACCTCTGCTATTGATAAGGAGATTCTGGAGTCGGCAGAATTGGACGGAGCAACGGCATTTCAGCGTGCTATTTATGTGGTTATGCCTATGATTAAAAATACCATTGCTGTGTGTATTGTTCTCTGTGTATCAGGTAATATGAAGGCATTCGATAATATTTATGTTATGACAGCCGGAGGTCCGGGTAATTCTTCTATGGTTATGGCAATGTATGGGTATACGGTGTCCTTTAAACAGCAGAATATGGGATACGGAAGTGCTATTTCTGTAGGTATCTTTGTACTTGGTATGTTGATCATCGGACTCATGCAGTTCTTCCAGAGTGCAGTCATCAGGGAAAAGGAGTAATAGAGTATGAGCGGAAAATCTTATGGTATGACAACAGGCAAAAGAATTGGAAACGGAATAACATCAGTGGTTTTGAATCTGATCATGTGGATTTTTTCTCTGTCCTGTATTTTTCCACTGGTTTGGATGCTGTATTCTTCTCTAAAGGTAAAGAGAGAGTTTAACGGAGATATTATCGGACTTCCTTCAAATCCTACTCTGGAGAACTTTGTAAAAGTGCTGACAAATCCTGACTATCATATCGGGGATTCCATTATGAATAGTGTCAGAACAACGGTTCTCTCTGTGTTTTTTATTGTATTGTTTGGATTTATAGTAGGATATTTTCTGGCGAGAATCCGCTTTACAGGAAGCAAGATTATATGGGTTATGCTTCTCATGGGAATGCTGATCCCGGTGCACTCACTTCTGGTTCCTATTTATGTGGTATTTAATAAAACAGGGCTGTCAAATCAGTGGTTTACTCTGATTATTCCTTACGTGGCATTTGGGCTTCCTATTGCAGTATTTTTGTGTCAGGGATTTATTAAGGAGATTCCAACGGCTTTGGAAGAGGCGGCTGCTATTGATGGGTCTTCATTTTCAGGAACTTTGTTTAAGGTAATTATGCCTATCTGCAGACCGATTATGGTTACAGTGGCAATTTTGCAGACCTTTAGCTGCTGGAATGAGTTTTCTTTTGCTTTGGTATTGATTAAGGATACAGCACTTCAGACAGTACCTCTTGCTATGACACAGTTTACAGGGCAGTTTTCCTCGGACTATCCCAAGATCATGGCTGCTATGCTGATTACTATGGCACCTATTGTTGTATTATATTTTGCATTCAGCAAGCAGATTATTAAGGGTATGGTTGCTGGGGCTGTGAAAGGGTAGATGTAAATAGTATGAGAAAACAGATTATAACAGAAGAAAACGGTATAAATGTAGTTTTTGAAATTCGTGAGGATAGAAGCTTTATCTGATGAAGAGGATTACCGGTATTATGCCACTATAGCAGCAAACTCTCCCAGCGGTCTTACTCCAGAGCAGAGTGCTATGTATAGAATAATAGAGGAGAAAAGATTATGAAATTTACAGATGGATATTGGAATATGAAAAAGGAAATAACACCGCTTTATGCAGTGGAATATGCAGACAGCAGAAGAGAAGGAGATGACCTGGTGCTCTATGCTCCCGGAAAGCATATATCCCATCGGGGTGATTGTCTGAATCAGGGAATGCTTACCATACGGCTTTCCAGTCCTATGGAGGATGTGGTGAAAGTATCTGTGATTCATTTTCAGGGGTCTGCCTATAGCGGTCCTTTTGCGGAAATTATAAAGGCATCTCCTCATGTGACGATTGAGGAAAGTGAGGAATTTCTTATATATCAGTCAGGAAGTACAAGGGCCGTAGTAGATAAACGTGCTGATTCTTGGGGGATCCGTTTCCTGTCAGGGGAACAGGAGCTTACGAATACAGGTTTCAGGAATATGGCTTACATGTTAAATAACCAGACGGGTAATAAGTATACAGTAGATGCTCTTGCTATTGACATAGATGAATACATCTATGGTTTTGGTGAACGATTTACTCCTTTTGTGAAAAACGGTCAAGTAGTGGAGATGTGGAATGAAGACGGCGGTACAGCCAGTGAAATATCTTATAAGAACATTCCCTTTTACATTACAAATAAAGGCTATGGAGTTTTGGTGGATAATGAAAGTGATGTTTCGTATGAAATAGCCAGTGAGAAGGTAGAGAGGATCCAGTTTTCAGCAGAAGGTGAGCGGCTGGATTACTACGTGATCAATGGCGGGACTCCTAAGGGGACGATTCAGAAATATACTGAACTCACAGGTAAACCGGCGCTTCCCCCTGCCTGGTCTTTTGGACTTTGGCTGACAACTTCTTTTACTACGAATTACGATGAGGAGACTACAGGCAGTTTTATTCAGGGAATGGAAGACAGGGATATTCCGCTTCATGTATTTCACTTTGACTGTTACTGGATGGAAGCTTTTGAGTGGTGCAATTTTACATGGGATCCGAAAACTTTCCCGGATCCTAAAGGAATGTTGAAACGGTACCATGACAGGGGTCTGAAAATCTGTGTCTGGATCAACCCATATATTGCTCAGAAATCACCTCTGTTTAAGGAAGGAATGGAGAAGGGGTATTTAATCAGAAAAACCAACGGTGATGTATGGCAGACGGATATGTGGCAGGCAGGAATGGGACTGGTGGATTTCACGAATCCAGATGCGGCTGCATGGTATCAGGAGAAGTTAAAGATGCTGCTGGATATGGGTGTGGATTGTTTTAAAACAGACTTTGGTGAGCGGATACCGGTAAAGGATATTGCTTACTTTGACGGCTCCGATGCAGTAAAAATGCATAATTATTATACATACTTATATAACAGGGCAGTTTTTGAACTTCTGGAGCAGGAACGTGGAGAAGGGGAAGCAGTTTTATTTGCGCGGTCTGCTACGGTGGGAGGACAGAAATTCCCGGCTCACTGGGGTGGTGACTGTTCTGCAAGCTATCCTTCTATGGCAGAAACTTTAAGAAGCGGACTTTCACTTGCCTGTGCAGGATTTGGCTTTTGGAGTCACGATATCAGCGGATTTGAGAATACGGCTCCGGCAGATATTTATAAAAGGTGGTGTCAGTTTGGGCTTTTAAGCTCTCATAGCAGGCTTCATGGATCTACATCCTACAGAGTGCCCTGGCTGTTTGATGATGTAGCCTGTGATATTCTAAGAAAGTTTGTGAGATTAAAATGCAGTCTGATGCCGTATCTGTATCGACAAGCTGTTCTATCCCATGAAGAAGGAACGCCTATGATGCGGCCTATGTTTGTAGAATTTCCAGGGGACAGAGCATGTGAAACCCTGGACAGACAATATATGCTTGGAGATTCACTGCTAGTAGCACCTGTCTTTAAGGAATCCGGTGAAGTGGAGTATTATGTGCCTGAAGGAGAGTGGTTTAATATTCTGACCGGAAAAATAGTTAAAGGAGGAAGTTGGCATAAGGAAACGTATGATTATTTTAATATGCCTCTTTTAGTGCGGCCAAATACAATTCTGGCAGTAGGAAATAATATGGAGCGTCCAGATTATGATTACGCAGAAGGTGTGACTTTGTATTTATCCTGTTTTGAGGACGGCGAGAAAGCGGAGGCTTGTGTGACAGATTTGACAGGGGGAACAGCACTGGCTGTTAAAGCTGTGAGGGAAGGAAACACCCTTAAAGTATATACTGAGGGAAGAGATGAGAATGTCAAAATCCAAGTGTTGGCAAACCAGAAATTGGAAATTGTTAAGGCATGAGTTTTTTGGGCTGCCAAAAACAGATTGCAAAGCAGATTGTGGAACAGAAAGGACATTATTGTCTTGCAGTAAAAACAAACCAGGCAATTTTGTATGAAGAGATAAAAGACTATTTTTCTTATGCTGAAAAAGAAGAGCCGGAAAGACTCAGTACTTATCAGACAATCGAAAAAGACTATGGACGCATAGAAAAACGGAAGTATCTGATTTCACTAGAGATTGATTATCTTACGGGGAAAGAAAGATCAAAGAAAAAAAGGCAATGCAAAATCTGTCATTGATTCGCAAGATTTGTTATAATCTAATGAAATTGGATAAACGATTTGATAAAAAGTAAAAGATGACTTATAAGAAGATGAGCATGTTATATACCTGTCATTTAGAGTATGTGCAGGAATTGATTTTTCAGAAAATTGCAGAAAACATTTAAAAATATCCATCCAGGGGTTTCATTCCCCAGATGGATATTTTTATGCGCTTGCCCTGCGATTGGTAATCTTTCAAGGGTATGCGTATTGGGGAGCTGCACGGACTGATGTGGAAGGATGTGGATTTTGATAAAAGGTTGACTTATCAAACCATGCGGTATTTTCATAGTAAGGGTACATTTTGGGTGAGATGTGGGCACCTGATTTTGAGGATTTAGTTTTCACAAATCCCTATGGATAACATATCAGCCATACTGCTATTGATCAAGTTATGAAAAAGATAGAGGAAAAGATTAAAGATACTGTAAAGGACTTTGAACATATTTACCCTCATGTGCTCAGGCATACCTTTGCTGCCAGAGGTCTGGAGAATGGTATACAGCCAGAAGTTATGCAGGAATTGTTAGGACATACGAGCATAACCATGACAATGTGTTTCCAAATATGAAAGCAGAAGAGATAAAGAAAATGGGAAACTTGTTTGGATAATCTTGTGGGAAGTGGTGCATAAGGTGTAGGCCTGGCTTTGCTTTTGATGGATATTAAGAAGCAAATTTTCTCAATAAAGCCTTAGTGATGTAAAAGTGGTGTAAAAACGTCCTTGCCGCTGTTCACATCCAGGAGATGTAAAACCCGGAAATTCCCTTACCCCCTTATAAACAGACAGAGAAACACCCTGTAGGGGAGCTACAGGGTGTTTCGAGGGGAGTATAAATAATTAAATAAGGGGTTATAATGTAAAAAAAATTTTTGAAGGGTAAATTCTTTTTACAACCCATATTATAATATAAAAGGAAAAAAAATGCAATCCTTTTTTGACGAGATACGCATAACAAAAGGAAATATTAATGATTTTAGCCGGATAAATTGACGAAAAGAAGAAGAATTGAACAGCGGCGAATATTTTGGGGCAGAAAAGACATAATAAGACTGTAAATAAAAATGTACAACCAGGAGGTAAAGTCATGGCTAAAAATTATAGCAATGAGTCAAGCAACAACAAATCCACTAATGCAAATAACTCCCAGAATTCTCAGAACTCCCAGAATTCTCAGAACTCCCAGAACTCCCAGAATTCCCAGAATTCTCAGAATTCTCAGAACTCTCAGAACTCCAAGAACTCTCAGAATTCTCAGAACTCTCAGAAGAACTCTTATTCAGGAAGCAAAAACGGAACAGAGAACTGCGGAACAAGAAACTCACAGAATGAGTCTTCTTCCAACAGCAAAAACTCTTCTAAAAACAACACATCCTCAGAGTACAACTATTAATTAGAACTAAAAGAGGATACAGTCAGGGAGATTTCGGACAACCATCCGAAATCTCCCTGATTTATGATAATAGAAACCGCGCGTGGCGTGGTTTCTATTATTTGCGTCCTGGATTTGGTATGCATATAATAGAAGAAAAAGGTATTTCATATGACTGGTATTGAAACAATTTCAGCCCATGATCTAGATAAATATTATGGAGACAGGAATGTTATGATCATAGATTTGCGTGACAAAGAGGAATATGAAGCAAGCCATTTTGATGGGGCTGTAAACATTCCGTATGAGGAGCTGGATATCTTTGAAGCGCTTCCCGCCAATAAGACCTTTGTTCTTTACTGCGACAGGGGAAGCGCCAGCCTTTTGGCGGCCAGGGAGCTGATGCAGAGAGGCTACCGCGTTAAATCCGTTGTAGGCGGTTTCCACGCATATAAAGGAACGAACTTGTATTTTCCCGCAGAGCATAGTAAAATAAAGTAGACGAAGCAGCTTAATGAGAAAAACAGAGGAGAATATATTTATGAAATACATGTTCGCATCAGACATCCACGGTTCAGCCTATTTCTGTAAAAGGATGTTGGAAGCATATAAGGCGGAAAATGGAGACCGTCTGATTCTGCTGGGGGATCTGCTGTACCATGGTCCCAGAAATGACCTTCCCAGAGATTACGCGCCAAAAGAAGTCATCGCTTTGCTCAATGGATACAAAAATGAATTGTATGTGGTACGGGGCAACTGTGACGCGGAAGTGGATCAGATGGTGCTCCAGTTTCCGATTATGGCTGATTACTGCATGATCATGGATGGGGAGCGCACTATTTACGCCAGCCATGGGCACATATATAATGAAGAGAATCTGCCGCCTATGAAAAATGGGGATATTTTTATACACGGCCACACCCATGTATTGCGTGCAGATAAGAAGGAAAACTATACTATTCTGAATCCGGGTTCTGTTTCTATTCCCAAGGAAGGAAATATCCCCACCTATGCGGTGCTGGAGGACGGCTTGTTCTCAATCCGCGGATTTGACGGGGAAATTGTTAAGGAGTTAAAATTATAATGGAAAAATATGAATTGATCGCACCATGTCATTTTGGACTGGAAGCAGTATTAAAACGGGAAATACAGGATTTAGGATACGAAGTCAGTGAAGTAGAGGACGGGAAAGTGACATTTCTCGGAGATGCCGGGGCAATTGTCCGGGCAAATATGTTTTTGCGCACAACGGAGCGGGTACTTTTAAAGGTGGCTAAAATTAAGGCCGTCACTTTTGAGGAGTTATTCGAGAAAACAAAAGCCCTTCCCTGGGAAAAATATATCCCCCAGGACGGAAAATTCTGGGTGGCCAAGGCAAATTCTGTAAAAAGCCAGCTGTTCAGCCCATCTGATATTCAGTCTATCATGAAAAAAGCCATGGTGGAACGCCTGAAAGCAGTGTATCATGTGGACTGGTTTGAGGAGGACGGGGCCAGTTTTCCGGTTCGTGTAGCATTTATGAAAGATGTGGCTACCATTGGCATTGACACATCAGGTATCTCTCTCCACAAGAGAGGATACAGGCAGATGATCAGCAAGGCACCCATAACAGAGACTCTGGCAGCAGCGCTGCTCATGCTGACACCCTGGAATAAGGACCGTATTTTGGTAGACCCATTCTGCGGAAGCGGAACCTTTCCTATTGAGGCAGCTATGATTGCCGCTAATATTGCACCCGGACTGAACCGGAATTTTCTCTGTGAGGACTGGAGACATCTCATTTCAAGAAAACATTGGTATGAGGTTCGGGAGGAAGCACAGGGAATGATCAATCTATCTGTGGATACAGATATACAGGGATATGACCTGGACCCTGAAATGGTGAAGGGAGCCAGGGAAAATGCGGAGAGGGCAGGTGTTGACAAGCTGATACATTTTCAGCAGAGAGATATCAAAGACCTGAGCCATCCTAAGAAATACGGCTTTATTGTCACCAATCCTCCATACGGAGAACGTCTGGAAGATAAGGAGAACCTTCCTTCCCTTTACGAGACCATAGGGGAGCGTTATCAGGCGCTGGATTCTTGGTCCATGTATCTGATCACAGCCTATCAGGACGCAGAGCGCTGCATAGGAAGAAAAGCAGATAAAAACAGGAAGATATACAATGGCATGATAAAAACGTATTTCTATCAGTTTTTGGGGCCGAAACCCCCAAAGAAAAAGAGGAGTTCAGCAGATGAAAAGATTGATCTTTGCAACCGGCAATGAAAATAAGATGAAAGAGATCAGGGAGATCATGGAAGGCCTTCCGGTTGATATTTTATCTATGAAAGAAGCAGGTATTGAGGCTGACATTGTGGAAGACGGAATGAGTTTTGAGGAGAACGCTCTGATCAAGGCACGGGCTGTCTGCAGGCTGGCCGGTGAGATGGTGCTTGCAGATGATTCGGGGCTGGAAGTGGATCATCTCAACAAGGAACCGGGTATTTACTCTGCACGTTATATGGGAGAGGATACCTCTTACAGGATTAAGAACCAGAATATCATTGATCGTCTGGAGGGGGTGCCGGATGAAAAACGTATGGCCAGATTCGTATGTGCCATTGCGGCTGTATTTCCGGATGGCAGGGAGCTGGTGACACGGGGGACAATTGAGGGCATTATCGGTTATGAGGAAAGAGGGGAGAACGGATTCGGATATGATCCCATTTTCTATCTTCCTGACAGGGGCTGCAGCACTGCCCAGCTTCCGCCGGATGAGAAAAACAGCGTGAGCCACAGGGGAAATGCCCTGCGCAGCATGAAAGCTTTGCTGGAGAAGGAACATTTATTATAATAAATGGAAAGGACTTTCAAATATGAAGGTATTAATTGTCAGCGACACCCATGGTCATGAAGGAAATCTGGAGAAGGTTTTGGGGAAAGTGGGAGATATCCAGCATTTGATCCATTTGGGAGATGTGGAAGGGCATGAGGACTATATTGAGGCAATCTCAGGATGTCCCGTACATATAGTGGCAGGAAATAATGATTTCTTTTCCGAGCTTCCCAGGGAGGAGGAGCTGTGGCTGGAGGATTACCATGCACTGCTCACACATGGACACTATTATTGCGTATCCATGGGGACCAGCCGTCTGGAGGAGGAAGCACGTGCCAGGGGATTCCAAATTGTCATGTACGGGCACACCCACAGACCTGAGCTGAAAATAGAGGAAGATCTGACCGTATTAAATCCGGGAAGTATCTCTTATCCCAGACAGTGGGGACATGAACCGAGTTATATTCTTATGGAAATCGACAGGGACGGGGAAGCTCACTACACAATTAATTATCTGAAATAAAAGAAAAAGCATATATTGGCATCTGGGGGGACCCACAGGTGCCATCCCCCAAAGGTATGTATTTTGACGGGAACTGATATGGGAGATAGGGAAAACCGGGGAAATATGTCAGAAAATGGAATAGATAAAAATATTCCTAAAAAAAGTGTTGACTTTTCACTTTCCCTATGGTATATTTTATCTTGCGTCAGGCAAGAGCACTTGCGTAAGACGGTAAGATAGCCTTTCGGGGTGTGGCTCAGCTTGGCTAGAGCGCCTGGTTTGGGACCAGGAGGTCGCAGGTTCAAATCCTGTCACCCCGATGTTTCAACAAGTGCAGTAATGCCCGTGCGGGTGTAGTTCAGTGGTAGAACACCAGCCTTCCAAGCTGGATATGTGGGTTCGATTCCCATCACCCGCTTTCGGTTTTAAAACCGAGGATGTGTTTGTAGCTCAGTTGGATAGAGCAACGGCCTTCTAAGCCGTGGGTCGGGGGTTCGAATCCCTTCAAGCACGCTTGTGTCGAAAGATGCATAATGTATCATGGTGGGTATAGCGCAGTTGGTTAGCGCGCCAGATTGTGGCTCTGGAGGCCGAGGGTTCGAATCCCTTTACCCACCCTTGCCGTTACGGCGCTCTTGGGCTATCGCCAAGCGGTAAGGCACAGCACTTTGACTGCTGCATTCGCTGGTTCGAATCCAGCTAGCCCAGTTCAAAGTTTGAATATGGAGCATTAGCTCAGTTGGTAGAGCACTTGACTTTTAATCAAGTTGTCCGGGGTTCGAATCCCCGATGCTTCACTGGAACAAGCAAGTGCTTGTTCCTATTTTTTTCTGTAATATGCGGATATGGCGGAATTGGCAGACGCGCCAGATTTAGGTTCTGGTGTCTACGACGTGCAGGTTCAACTCCTGTTATCCGCACCAGATAATGATAATCCGAACCCGGTTCCAATCGGGGACGGCTTCGGATTTTTAGTATATCTTAAGTGCTAAAGCAAAAACGGCGGTATCGTGAGTGAACTGAACCGCCCCCTGTCAAGTAGACAGACGAAAAAAAGAAAAGTTATGCAGCAAGGGTCTGGTTCCTAAAGTCAAGGGGAGCCAGACCCTTTAGCTTCGACTGAAGTCGTCTGGTATTGTAAAAAAGAATGTATTCATCAATGGCCTGCTGTAATTCCCCAAAGGTATGAATCTGCTGTAAATAATACATTTCTGCTTTCAGAATGCCCCAGAAGCCCTCCATAGGGCCATTGTCAATGCAGCGGCCGGGCCGGGACATACTCTGTGTTGTTTGGAAACCCTGTTTTGTAGTCGTGTGTAGCCACACTTCCTCCAAAACACAAAATAAGCGGTTGCAATCTGCTGTTAGAAACACAGCCGGATTGACCGCTTATTTTGTTTCTGCAGCCCTGCTTTCTCTATGCTGTCTATGAATTATTTTTATAATTATTATGCTTGTTACGGGTTGAAATACAAACGTATAAATGATATAATAATCATAGAGAAAACGAGGAGGTCACAGCTTATGAAAGAGTTAGGAGAACGCCTGCGGGGGCTGCGGGAGAGCGTGAAGTTGTCACAGGTAAAAATGGCGGAGCTGTTAGGTGTGAAGCAGTCCAGTATCAACCGCTATGAGCAAGGGCTTTCGGCTCCCTCTTTAGAAACGCTTGTGAAGTATGCGGAATATTTTGATGTGTCTATGGATTATATTTTTGCCCGCACTGATAAGCCACAGGGCAAGCTGTATGAATACCACCCCAAGATTGCAGCGGGGAGTGAAGAAATGAAGCAATTCATTGAAATGTGCTTTGACCCGCAATCTCCCATGAGTGAGAAACTAAAGCAAACACTTCTTCAAATGATGGAGGTGGACAAATGAAAGATATGATATATTATCCTGGTTTTGAAACTAGAGATGAAAATTGGTTAAAATTCGCGTTACTTTACTTCGATACACTTCGACCCATAATCCCATACACAATTTATTCCGAGGAAAGGTATCTCAGTGATACATTCCAATATGTTATGGGAGAAACCGACCTTATTAAACCATATCGGCCTGAATATGAAGAAGGTTTCCATGCCTCTATTCTGGCATGTGAAGAATTCGAAAAATTTCTTTTACATCCCGGGAGGTATGGCGCATATTTTTACGGAAGCAAATCTGGAGCATATATTGAAAAATGGAAAAATCAAAATCATCAAGATTGTACGCTTTTTAGTGGAAAGTATTCGCAGACATTTTTCGACTTTTGTATAGATAATAATATCGCAACACCGTGCCGAGAGGGAATTCACATTTCAAATGATTTGGCATTTGTATATATGAGTATTCTTGCAGATATCATTTCTAAGCGACAGGAATATGAAATGATTACCGATGTTCAGAAATATTCTCGGTACTTAATTAACAAGGATTTGACAGTTTCCAGAGAGAATCAAAAGAGAATTATGGCAGCTCAAAACAATATTGAGTTTTCTTTGCCTGCTAACTTAAATCACATTCCTCTTAAACAGTTTGTGCAATTAAGAAAAGATCGTAGTTTCAATACCGCACGAAAAGCTTACATGTCGCAGATTGAACAGCTGATTGCACATCAAGAAAGTGGTGAATTTTTTTCATTAGAAGATCTTTTATCATATAAAAAAGATCTCATTAAAATTGGTCAACAATCTTTTGCATTTACAGCTTCAGCAATAGTGAGCTGTTTTAGTTTTTATTCGCTTTTCAATGGCCAACATAATGCGATTGTTCCGGCGGTGGCCTCTGCTGTTATGGATGGTATTACAGTTAGAGATACGTGTTCCAATCTTCCTCAATATGTAAATAGTATCAAAGAAAAGTACTTGGCAAGAAAATATGTGGCATCAATCGAAAACATCAATAGGCCTGTTTATAAAAGGTGGTGGAGATAAATGAAAGGGATTATTTACGCCCGCTATTCTTCGGATAATCAGAGAGAAGAAAGCATTGAGGGACAGTAGCGGGAATGTAAGGAGTATGCTGAGCGCAACGACATTACCATTTTAGGAACTTACATTGACCGGGCATTGTCAGCAAAAACAGATAACCGCCCCGAATTTCAACACATGATTAAGGACAGCGCAAAGGGCTTGTTTGATGTTGTGCTTGTATGGAAGTTAGACCGTTTTGCCCGAAACCGTTATGACAGCGCACGCTATAAAAATCTTTAGAAAAAGAATGGTGTCAAGGTCATTTCCGCAAGGGAAAATATCTCCGAGGGCAGCGAGGGCATTATACTGGAAGCCATGCTGGAGGGGTATGCGGAATACTATTCTGCGGAACTTTCAGAAAAGGTTATCCGGGGATTAACAGACAATGCGCTGAAATGCAAATACAACGGCGGCACTGTTCCTATGGGCTATTACATTGATGAATAGCAGTATTATCAAATCGACCCCAAAACTGCCCCTATGGTGCTGGAAATGTTCACGAAGTACAGCGAGGGCGCAACCATGCAGGAACTTGTCAATCTGTTAAACGACAGGGGTATGCGTTCCATTCGTGGCGGGAAAATTACGTTGAATATTATGTACCATCTTTTGAAGAACCGCCGCTATATGGGAGAATACAGCTATCGTGATGTGGTTAAGGAGGACGGTATTCCGGCGATTGTACCGAAAGAATTGTTTGAACGGGTACAGGAACGGCTGGCGAAGAATAAAAACGGCTCTAAGACGATTAATCTTGCAGAGGTGGAGGGTTCGGATTTATCCGTACTCGGTGCACTGTACTAAAGTGTTAGAATCCTTATTTTACAAGGAGTTCTGGCACTTTTTTGTTTACGAAAACATAAAAATGGGGCAAAAAAGGATTTCCGGCTCAGTATGTACTGAGAAGGAAATCCTTTTTTCTGTTCAGGCGCTTATCTGCCTTCTGACTCTGCCACTATATCTTCTAAAACTTTTATCAGATCAGGCAGGGATTCTAAGTGGACATTTCGTTCCAGAATACAGTTTTTTAAATCAACAGACAGAGTTTCAAATTTTTCCCGGATTGCCGGGGATATATAGGATGCCATAAAATCACCTCAATAATAGGATGCACCTGCCCACAATAAAATATGCGGAACTGGTGCGTGATTTTTGAAGCCCAGTCGATTTTTGTCGAATATTTACATGTGATACTAAGGAAGATCATAATATGAGATAAATTTATATGCATATACATAGTATTGGACTGCATTGCTTTTTGACTTAATAAGGTATATGGGCAAATTTAACGAAAATATAGCAGACAGAGTCTTAAATTTGTAAAGATATTGACACGATACTTTAAGATTGTTATAATTACAATATGAAGTACGATATTATAATACAATGTGCTATAATATAGCACAGAAGGGAGCGGAAATGAAAATTAACAAAGATTTATGCATCAACTGCGGTAAATGCATGGATTACTGCCCGGTAAATGCAATAAAGCGGATTGAGAGGCAGATTGTCATGGATTTTGATGCATGTGTAGAGTGCGGAGTCTGCAGACGTTCTGCTGTCTGTCCAAAAGATGCCATTTATCAGCAGAAGTTAGTATTTCCCAGAACAATCAGAAGTATTATGAGTGATGTTCTGACAATTGCCGAGGAATCCCAGATATCAGGGCGCGGCACAGAGGAGATGAAAACAAATGAGGTGACCGGAAGATTCAAAGATGGATGGGTGGGTATTGCGATCGAAATGGGAAGGCCTGGGGTTGCTGCCCGAATGTATGACGTGGAACGGATGGCCATGGCGGTGGCGAAAGAGGGCGCAGAATTTGAAGTGCAGAACCCTGTCACAAGTATGATGGAGAACCCCCAGACCGGGAAATTCAAGGAGGAACTTTTAAATGAACGTGTTCTTTCCGCAATTCTTGAGTTCCCGGTTCCCATTGCAAGGGTCAAATCCGTTCTCAGAGTGATTCGGGAGGCTGCGAAGGAAATTCATACGGTTTTCAGCCTGGATATCTGTTCCAAGGTGGCTGAGGACGGAAGCATTCCACACGTGGAGCCAGTAAAAGAACTGGGAATGTGGATCTCTCCAAATGCCAAAACAAATGTAGGGTTGGGAAGACCGCTGTTTCAAAAAGAAGGATAAGGGGGAAAGATATGACACATACACTGCATAGAGCCGGAAGTGTGGAAAATTTGAAAAACGATTGGGTTATTTTATGTATGCCCGGCAAAGATGTCAATCATGTTGGGTCCGCACCAAAATTGAAACGTTTTTTTGAATTGAGTGAAAAGAATCACTGTGTCACAATGGGAGACTGCCGCAGCGGAAACGAGTATTATCAGGGCAGCCGCAGAAAAATGATAGAGACAGTGGAGGACAGGGCAGTTATCACGGCAGTTTTTAACTGCGAGGAAGACGTGGTAAACATGCTGAAGGATTTGAAAAAAGAGGATTTGGGAATGTCAGTTGTCGTATCAGGCCTTACAGACAGAGCAAAGGAGTGCTGCTGCAAATCAGGTCTGAAACCCCATACAGTGGAACATTCCCTTGGTAGATGGGGCCAAACAGATAAGCTGCCGCCTTCAGAAATATTGGAGATTTCAACCATGTGCGGACATTCCATGGTAGCAGTGAATCTGATATATAAAATGATAGAGCAGGTGCAGAAGGGTAAGATGACATCTGCAGAGGCGGCACAGGAATTGTTTAAGCCCTGTATGTGCGGGATTTTTAATACGGACAGGGCCGAGAAGCTGATAGCAAAAATTGTGGAGAAGGAATAAGAGGGAGGATTTTTCATGAAAAAGGGTGTAGCTTTTTTCTTATGGTCACTTTTGGCTTCTGTTTTACTAGTGGGATGCGGTACCACATCCACTTCAGAAGAGAACAGTGAAAGTGGAAAAGCGGCAGGGGATTTTAAGCTGAAAAAAGATGTGGAGTTTATTTGTCCTTTCAGCGCTGGCGGCGGAAGCGATTTATATGCAAGAATGGCAGCGGATATCATACAGAAGAATGGATGGTGTGATCAGCCGATCATGGTGGTTAACAAAACTGGCGGTGGTGGTTCGGTTGGGGATACATACACATTTTCCAAAAAAGGAAGCAGTGAAACCATTACAACTTATGTATCAGCGCAAATAACCAGTGCAATGTTGAATAAGACAGAGGTAACCTATAAAGACTTAACGCCTATATGCAATTTGGCAATGGATGAATATTTGATAGGGGTTAATGCAGATTCACCATACCAGACGGCAGAGGATTTAATGAAGGCGTCAAAGGAAAATCCGGGAAGTATTACAGTTGGGGGATCTGGCAAGGGTACAGAGGATGAATTGGTAACAGGAATGATGAATAAATATGGAGATGCGCAGTTTGAATACGTTTCCTATAACAGTTCCTCAGAAGTCATGAGTGCTATGTTGGGCGGGCATATTACGGCAGGGATTTATAATCCCAATGAATGCCTCAGTCAGGCGGAAGCAGGCCAGGTCAGCTTGCTGGCTGCTTTTGGGCCTGAAAGGGTCAGTATCCTGCCGGAGATATCAACCTTTACGGAACTGGGTTATCCGGATATTGTTTTTCAGCAGTTCAGGGGAATATTTGGAGCACCTGAAATGTCAGAAGAAGCTGTGACTTACTGGGCTGACGTATTTAAGAAGGTTACAGAGGACAATGAGTGGAAAGAAAAATATTTAGATTCCAATGGTCTGACGAGTAAATATATAGCAGGAGAAGATTTTGAGACATTTCTTGGTGGTGAGGCGGAAAAATATGAAACGATCTTCAAAGCAACAGGTGCTCTGGAATGAAACGCTGATCGATCAGGAAAAGAGGTGATGGGGCGTCATGCTATTTGTAATAGAACTTTTTTTTATGGCAGTCGGTGCTGTCAGCGTGATACTGGGAATTACTAAATATACATTTTGGGAGGTGACAAAACCGGGAGCTGGATTTATGCCTGTTTTGGTAGGAGTATTACTGATCATCATCAGTTTGTTTATGATAAAGGATAAAAAGCTCAAAAGTGAGAAAAAGTTTGAGGTGCAGGGAATGATCCCAGTGGGAATCATAATTGCTGCGGTAATCGGAATCTATATTGTGGGAATGACTTTTTCAGTAAGCTTTATGGTATTCGGATGGATGAAGTTTTTGGAAAAGTCAAAAATTTTTAAATCACTCTTCGTATCAGTCTTGACAGGGATCATTATTTATGCAGTATTTGGAATATGGCTGAAAGTGCCTTTGCCTGCTGGCGTAGCAGGGATACTATAGAGGTTGAAAAGAGGTGAGATGTTTGGAAAATTTTGAATTATTGTTTAGGGGTTTTGAAACGGCACTTACCCTTGAAAATCTGTTAGCGTCTCTTTTGGGAGCAGGATTGGGGATCATTATTGGAGCTATGCCGGGAATCGGGTCTTTAGCAGGCTGTGCACTTTTATTACCGCTTACTTTTAAAATGAATCCTACAACAGCTATTATCATGCTGGCAGCAATCTATTACGCAAACATGTATGGAGGGTCTTTTAGCGCCATATTGCTAAACATACCGGGTGACTCTCCTGCTATCATGACTGCCATAGATGGATATCCCATGACCAGAAAAAATAAGGCGGGGAAAGCTTTAGTTGCTGCGGATTTATCTTCGTTTATAGGAGGAACCATTGGGATTCTGCTCTTGACCATTCTGGGGCCTACATTGGCAGATATCGGACTTAAATTCGGGCCTGCTGAAATGGTATCTCTTTTACTTTTAGCACTTACTTCAATTGGATGGATGCTGGGAGATGATCCAAAACCAGGCCTTATGGCTACCTGTATTGGTGCGCTGCTGGCTCTAATTGGGCTTGATCCTATATCAGGATATTCAAGATTTACATTTGGAAATGTGAATCTGCTTAGTGGATTGACATTTATTCCGTTAGTTATAGGGATGTTTGGATTCAGCCAGGTGATCGATATGGTGACCAATAAAAATAATTTTAATTTTCTGGGGAAGAAAAGAATCCGTATACGGGAGAGTATTTTGAACCGAAAAGAGGTAAAAGCGTTGCTGCCAATATCTCTGAGAGGTGGTATAATGGGCACCTTTATTGGGATTTTACCGGGAGCAGGCGCAACGATAGCATCTTTTATTTCTTATATGACAAACAAAAAAATGTGCAGGAATGGAGAAGAATTCGGTACAGGTGTTATAGAAGGGGTGGCAGCTTCGGAATCTGCCAACAATTCTGCGGCTGCCGGAGCATTTGCCCCTTTGCTGTCACTGGGAATTCCCGGTTCGGGTACGGCAGCCGTTTTACTTGGCGGTTTGATGATGTGGGGGCTTAAGCCGGGGCCACAATTATTTACACAGGAATCAGAGTTTGTTTGGGGGCTTATAGCTTCTATGTATATTGGTAATATTATTTGTATTTTAGTCGCGATCTGTATCATTCCATTCTTAATGAAGCTTTTATGTATTCCCAGCGGGATTTTAGCTCCGATCATTGCATCATTATGTATTGTAGGCGCTTTTTCCGCAAATAATAATATGTTCGATGTTGGGGTTATGCTTATTGCAGGTATTGCTGCCTACATTTTAAAGACCTGTGGGATACCGGCCGCCCCTCTGCTGCTTGCGTTTGTATTGACACCAAAATTGGAACTGTATTTTTCTCAGGCGTTTCAGATTTCCAACGGCGACCCGGCAATCTTCCTTAAAAAACCGATTTCGTTGGCACTGTTGATTTTTATGGTATTATTCATGATCATGCCAATTGCGGTTAAAAAGATACGGAAGCGAAAATTAAGCGTAAGAAAGGATAAGGATGTATGAAAAAAAGTATAATAGATTTCAGAAAAATGGCAGAAGAAAACAAAAAAATCGTATATTTAACAGCCTATGATTACCTCACCGCAAAATACCAGGAAAAAGCCGGAGTGGACATGATCCTGGTGGGAGACAGTCTGGGAATGGTGCAGTTGGGATATGAGACGACATATCCGGTGACCATGGAGGATATGATAAGCCACTGCAAAGCTGTGCGCAGGGGCGCGCCGGAGACCTTTATTGTGGGGGATATGCCCTATATGTCATATCAGATCTCCGATCAGCAGGCCGTGGAAAATGCAGGGCGGCTTACAAAAGAAGCGCTCTGCGATTGTGTGAAGCTGGAGGGAGCAGGGCCGGAGATCGCAGGACGGGTCAGGGCCATCAGCAGTGTGGGGATTCTGGTCATGGGACATATCGGGCTTACACCTCAGTTTGCGGCAGAGCTAGGAGGATACAAGGCACAGGGGAGGAGTGCGGATGCCGCGGTAAAATTGATCCGCCAGGCAAAAGAGCTGGAGGAAGCAGGGGCGTGCAGTATCCTGGTGGAAGGTGTGCCGGCGGCTGTGGGGGAGGCGGTCACCAGACAGGCGGGCATTCCCATCCTGGGGATCGGAGCAGGATCCCATACCCATGGACAGCTCTTGATCTATGCGGATATGGTGGGGCTGTATGACAACTTTACACCAAAGTTTGTAAAACAGTTTGCCCATGTGGGGCAGCAGCTGCAGGAGGCATTCCAGGAATACTGCAGGGAAGTGCGCAGCGGAAGTTTTCCGGATGACAGCGTCCATACATATAAAATGAGTGCTGATGAGGTGGAAAAGCTCCAAAGAATCACAGAAGCCTGAAGATAAAAAGCATTTTGATGGATATGGAAAATAGTGGAAATTTGGGTGGACTTCAAATTAAGGCTGTCTTATAATAACTACTAAAGGATGTTAGGAGAATAGTACCATGGAAATGAAAGAAAAAAAGAATACTATACAGTCCGTCGAAAGGGCCATATCTATTCTTAAATGCTTTGAAAACCATCAAAGGCTCGGAATAACGGAAATCAGCAAGATGCTTGCTCTGCATAAAAGTACAGCCTTCGGCCTGGTGGGGACCTTGGAATATCATGGGCTGCTGGAACAGGATGCGGATGGAAAATACCGTCTGGGAATAGAACTGTTCCGCCTTGGCACACATGTGCAGATTGATTTGCGTAATATTGTACTTCCGTATCTGGATGAACTGCTCAGACAGTGCCAGGAAACCGTTAATCTGGTCATCCGCGAGAAGGGAAATGTGGTATATATTGAGAAAAAAGAAAGTCCCCATTCCATGAGGATCTGTACAAAGGTCGGACAAAGCCTGCCGATGTACTGCACAGCAGTGGGGAAAGCCATTATGGCGGAACTGCCGGGAACGGAACTGGAAGAGATTCTTGAAGGTACGGAATTTACCAAATATACGGAGAATACGCTGCAGTCACAGGAACAGGTAAAGCAGCAGGTAGAAGAAATCAGAAAGGCAGGCTATGCGGTAGACCGGGAGGAGCTGGAATACGGGCTGGTCTGTGTGGGGGCAGCTATCCTGGACTTAAATGGCTATCCGTTAGGTGCGATCAGTGTCTCCGGGCCTGCAACACGGATGACGGAAGAATTGATCGGGCGGTCAGGAAAGCTTCTGCATGAATATGCGGGACAGGCCAGAAGAAAACTTTGATAAAAAGATTTGCAGGGCGGCGCCTTTGCTGTGCCGACTGAAGGAATGCCCCGGGGATACAGAAACCGGCAGGCAGACAAAAATCCAGGATTCCAGTCTATAAAAGGCCGGAATCCTGGATTTTTTATACCCATTATTCTTTTGTGTAATTGTCAAAATATCCCTGGATATAGATAATAGGCGTACCCTTATCTCCGGAACCGGAAGTCAGGTCTGCCAGGGAACCCAACAGGTCTGTCAGGCGTCTTGGTGTCGTGCCCTGGGTTACCATGGTACCCTTCAGGTTTTCTGCTTTTTCATCTTTTTCCTGGATGTAATTCTTAATGGCAGCTTTTAATTCATCTCCCGATAAATCAGCGAAATCATTGTCAGCCAGGTATTTCAGCTTCACCTCATTAGGAGTTCCGTTCAGGCCCTCTGTGTAGGCAGGTGAAACTACCGGGTCAGCCAGCTCCCAGATTTTTCCTACCGGGTCTTTGAAGGCGCCGTCACCGTAAATCATGACTTCCACATGTCTGCCGGTTTTTTCCAGAACGGATTTATGTATGGAATCAACCATTTCTCCGCAGCGGATAGGGAAGAGCTTCACGGTATCCTCTGTGGCTTTGTTGGAGCCCAGCAGGCCGTATTTGTCATTGTATCCGCTTCCGTCGATGCTGTGTGTCATAACATCATCCAGCGCGTAGACTTTTTTGGCTCCATTGGCATTCAGGATGCGTTTGGTGCGTTCTCTGCTGTGGATGTCGCAGGTGAGGATACTGGTTGTGTAGTCCAGGATCGCTTTTGGATTGTTGGCAAAAATGATCTCCACTTCTGCGCCGCTCTCACGGATCACATTTTTATAATAGTCCACATAGTCAACACCGGTAAATACGTGTTTTTCGTATCCGAACAATTCTCTGTATTTTTCTTCTGACAGTACATCGGTCCAGGGATTGACGCCCTTTTCGTCCATGGCGTCCAGGTCCACCAGATGATTTCCCACTTCGTCAGAAGGATAGCTCAGCATGAGCACGATTTTTTTACAGCCTTTGGCGATTCCTTTCAGACAGATGGAAAAGCGGTTCCGGCTGAGGATCGGGAAGAGGACACCAACGGTATCATCACCGAATTTTTCATGTACATCTTTGGCAATCTGTTCCACACTGGCATAGTTGCCCTGTGCTCTGGCAACCACCGCCTCTGTGACAGCGATTACATCTTTATCGCGAATCTCAAAGGGTTCGCTTTTTGCAGCTTCCAGCACGCAGTCCACTACGATTTCCGACAGGTTGTCCCCTTCACGGATAATTGGAGCGCGGACGCCGCGGGATATGGTACCTACCATTTTAGACATTATGATATTCCCCCATTTTTTCATTTTCGTGGACACTGCCACCATTACTATTCTACGGTTTGTTGCCAAAATAAGCAAGTAAATCATGACAGAAACCGACAAAAAAATTGTATTAGGGGAAAAATAGATACCCTTGCAGGTATGGAAGATCCGGAGGAAGACGCAAGGTTGACTGGGGATGGCCCTTTTTTGGAGTATTCGGTACTTTTACCGGACAATGATGCAAAGGACAGAGGAACCGGTGTGGTTCAAAGAGGACTCCACGACAGCAGCAGCAGCATCCTGCTGGAACAGGAAAGATATCGTGTATTACAGAGTGGTAATGAATTTTCCTATACATTATATAAGTCCGGGTAAAGAGGTGTTTTGAATTATATAGGGAAATTGAACAAAAGCAGCCCGGATCACCAAGAATCCGGTGCGTATTGGGATGGGAACATATATGTACAGGGATTTTTTTATCATGAGCCGGATCACTGGAATAGGAAGGAGACGGGGAAGTCCGGGGAGGAGGTTCCTGAAGTGACTTACCGGGTATCCATTATAAGAAATGGTCCGTATATTTTGATGGTCCGATACAAAGTTCATGAAACAATGGTCAGCCGGGAAACTGTTAACAGCCGGGCGGCTGCGAAAATGAGGGAACTGCCCGGCATTTTATAAGAAAGACTGGGGGAAAGCGAAAGCGGTAAAAACAGCGTACAGGGAACAGGATACGGTTTTCGGTTCTGTACGCTGTCTTTTTTAGTCTGCGATCTGTCTGCCCTCATGGTCCATATGATAATTGTCTTTGTAAATAAGCTGTGATATAGGAACAAATTCATATCCTTTCTCCTGCAGAGTAGTGAGAAGGGTATCCAGTGCATCCTTGGTATATTTGGCCCCGTTATGGCAGAGGATAATGCTCCCGCTGCCCAGATGGGAATCTTCTGTAACCCTTTTTATGATATCGTCAGCGCCGTAATCTTTCCAGTCCAGGGAATCGACATCCCATTGTATCGGGTAGTAATGATTGGCACGGGCATTTTTAACCACATCGTTGTCATAGTCCCCATAGGGGGGACGGAATAAAAACATATCATAACCGGTCAGTTCTTTTACTTTATTGTGTACGGACATGAGCTCCTGGGTTTTTTCCTCATCTGTGAGCTTGGTCATGTATTTGTGGTTCTCACTGTGGTTGCCCAGGTCATGGCCTGCTTCATAGATTTTTTTTACATCGTCAGGATAACTGGAAACCCATCCGCCGGTCATGAAAAAGGTGGCCTTGACATTGTGTTTTGCCAGAATGTCCAGGAGTGTGGCAGTATCCTCATTGCCCCAGGCAGCATCGAAGCTGATGGCAATCTGTGGTTTATCGGTCTTTACACAGTAGATGGGGAGTTCCCGGCTTCCGACAGTGCTGCTGACAGAGACGGCTTTTGGCAGATATGTAACAGCACATAGTACCAGTGCCCCGGCAAATCCAAGTGTGATAATGGTATTGATCAATTTTTTAAGCAAGGGAGAATCCCCCCTATTAGAATGTTGTTATAATGATATGCCGTTTGGGGGCGGAAAAGAAGTAAATGTTTTTTCATATACTGCTTGTAAAAGAGCGTGCAAAAGGATATAATAGAAAAAAACGCGTGCTAAATGGGAATGTACATGTGCTTTACATGTGCAGCAGAGATTCTATCAATCAAAAAATTCCGGAGGCGGATTATGGCGGGGACAATACAACAGATTGCAGAGCTTGCAGGGGTTTCAAGGGGAACTGTGGACAGGGCTTTGAATAACCGGGGAAGAATTAACCCGGAGGTGGCAAAAAAAATAGAACAGATAGCGTCTGAAATAGGATATGTGCCAAAACACAGGAAAAAAGCAGAAAGCGCAGGAAAGCAGGGCAGCAGGGGGAAACGGATCGGCGTAGTGACCCAATTATCCCAATCATCCTTCATGCTGCAGGTCAATAAAGGAATCCGGGATGCGGCCAAAAAACTGGCGGACCAGGGCATGGAAGTAATTATAAAGGAAAATGCATCTGTGGATGAATCCGAGCAGATGCAGGCGGTCACGGAACTGGAGGAGGCAGGTATTGATGGACTGGCTGTCATGCCTGTGGACTGCGACAATGTAAGGGTTAAGCTCAACGCACTTACAGAGGAGCGGAACATACCGGTGGTCACCTTTAACTCTGATATAGTAGGCACAAAACGCTGTTGTTTTGTGGGACTTGACAACTGGAAAAGCGGCCGGACGGCAGCTGGACTTATGGGAATGATGATGCGTGGGAAGGGAAAAGTCCTGGTCATCACCGGATACTTTTCCAACAGTGCAGGCAGCCGCAGGGTGGATGGTTTTGTGGAGGAGCTAAAGAGAAGTTTCCCGGAAATGGATCTGGTGGGGGTGCAGAGCAGTTTTGACCATACGGATGAGGTGGAGAAGATCATTGTAAATGCTATGTCAGCATTTCCGGATCTGGAGGGCGTTTTTGTGGCATCCGGCGGGCAGGCAGGTGTCAGAAAAGCTTTTGACAAGCTGAAGCTTAAGAAACGTCCGTATGTCATCATCTATGACCTGACACCTAAGAATGAGAAAGCGCTTCTGGAAGATACCGTGGATTTTCTCATCGACCAGGAAGGCTATGACCAGGGATACCGGGCCTTGTCCATTTTGTCGGATTTGTTAAGAAGGGGCAGAAGGCCGGAAAAGGAATATATGTATACGGAAATTAATATAAAGACAAAATATAATCTATAGGAAATCTGCGGGTTTCAATGGGAGAGTCACTGCGGAACCAGGAGACAGCAGCCGGGAATTTCCGGATAGAATGGAAGAGATTTGTACGCTTATCATTCTTTCCGATAATTCCCGGCTTTTATTTTCCGGCAAAGGCTTTAAACCTTCATATATCATATTTGACCCCGGCAAAAGACACATTTTGCGAGAAAAAGCCTGACTTCGTGAAGCCTTCTGTAACACAGGAATCTTGCAGTCGGAAGTTCACTGCTAAAAAGCACACATTTAAAAGCACGCACATAGTATTGTGAAAATGCCACAAAACCAACCCTTATATTTGTGCATAAGATAGAAAGGTTGTAAAAACAAAAAAAGTGCTTGCACATTCTATGCGCGTGTGATACTATAAAAGCACAAAAGAAAAGCACGTAAACGCACACATAAATAAAAAGCACGCTAACATGGATGGAGAAAACAGGAGGAAAGTTGTTATGAAGTATGTAGAATTTGATCAGAGCAGACCGATGGATCTGGTATTACTGGGCCGCGTGGCAATTGATTTTAACCCGGCTTACAATGACCAGGTAAAAGAGGAGTTCAAACCTCTGAAGAAAGTTCATATGTTTGAGAAGTTTGTAGGCGGTTCACCGGCCAACATCGCTGTAGGTGTTACCAGACACGGAATGAAAGCGGGTTTTCTGGGTAAAGTATCTGATGACCAGTTTGGTGACTATGTAGTGGATTATTTCGATGAGCAGGGGATTGACACATCACACATTACAAGATGCACCGGCGGTGAGAAGCTGGGCCTAACATTTACAGAGATGTTATCCTCCAAGGAAAGCAGCATCCTGATGTACAGAAACTGCATTGCTGACTTACAGCTTCATGTGGATGACATTGATGAGGAATACATAAAACAGACAAAAGCAGTCCTGATCTCCGGAACAGCGCTGGCAGAGAGCCCTTCCAGAGAAGCCGCTATCAAAGCAGTGCTCCTTGCCAAGAAAAACAATACAAAGATCATTTTTGACATTGACTATAGAGAATACAACTGGAAGAACAGTGATGAGATAGCGATCTATTATTCCATGGTAGCAAAAGAGGCTGACATCATTATGGGTTCCAGAGAAGAGTTTGACCTGACAGAAAAGCTGATTCAGCCGGGCATGACAGATGAAGAGTCCGCAGCCCTGTGGCAGGGTTACAACGCAAAGATCGTTGTGATCAAACACGGAATGAAAGGTTCCACAGCCTACACCTGCGACGGACAGAAATATTCCATCAAACCCTTCCCGGTCGACGCCAGAAAAGGTTTCGGCGGCGGAGACGGATACGGCTCAGGATTCTTATATGGCCTGTATCAGGGATGGGAAGTGATCGACTGCCTGGAATTCGGTTCCGCAGAGGCTTCCATGATGGTAAGAAGCAACAACTGTTCCGATTCCCTTCCGGGACCGGATGCGGTACACGCGTTTATCAAAGAAGAAAAAGAAAAATTCGGAGAGATGATCGCAAGGGTATAAAGGCATCATAGCGGAAATATGATCCGTTGACATAGATACTAACATAAACACTGACTGCGGGGCGGGCCGGGAGTTCCCCCCTCGCCCGTAACGCAGGCAAAGCCTGCACGGTAAAATGAAAGGAGATTAATCATGGCAAAGACAACAAGAATGACGGTTGCACAGGCTATCGTTAAATTTTTAGATAATCAGTATGTATCCATGGACGGCGTGGAGACAAAATTCGTAGAAGGTTTCTTCACCATTTTCGGACACGGTATTGCAGTGGGCCTTGGAGAGGCTCTGGATACCAATCCGGGACAGTTAAGAGTTATGCAGGGAAGAAACGAGCAGGGCATGTGCCACGTGGCAACAGCATTTGCAAAGCAGAATAACAGAAAGAGCATCATTCCCTGTGCTTCCTCTGTAGGCCCGGGAGCTGCCAACATGGTGACAGCCTGCGCCACAGCCACAGTGAACAATATTCCGCTTCTGGTATTCCCGGCTGATACCTTTGCATCCAGACAGCCTGATCCGGTTCTGCAGCAGTTAGAGCAGAGCAGCAGCCTGGCTACAACAACAAATGATGCATTTAAGCCGGTATGTAAATACTGGGATAGGATCACACGCCCGGAACAGCTTATGACAGCACTGATCAACGCAATGCGCGTGCTGACAGACGCCTCTGAGACAGGTGCCTGCTGTATCGCCCTTCCGCAGGATGTAGAGGGTGAATCTTATGATTACCCGGATTATTTCTTTGAGAAACGCGTACACAGGATCACACGTCCTGTAGCTGTGGAAGAAGAACTGGAAGATGTAGCCGAAATCATTGCAAAAGCAAAGAAACCTCTGCTTATTGTAGGCGGCGGAGTGAAATATTCTGAAGCTGGTGAGGCAGTTGAGCAATTCTGCGAGGAATTCCATATTCCCTTCGGCGAGAGCCAGGCAGGAAAGAGCGCGTGCCAGACAAGCAATCCCTACTGCTTAGGCGGTATCGGCGTGACAGGTACCCTGGCCTCCAATGTCATTGCAAAAGATGCTGACGTGGTTATCGCTGTAGGTTCCAGACTTTCCGACTTCACCACAAGCTCCAAGCACTTATTCAGAAATGACGACGTGAAATTTGTCACCATTAACAACAATAGATACCATGCATACAAGATGGACGCTGTAAAAGCCATCGGTGATGCGAAAGTGACTGTGGAAGCCCTGGCTGAAAAGCTCCGCGCAAAAGGATATGTTTCTTCCTACAACGGAGAGATCGAAGCAGCCAAGGAGGCATGGGACAAAGAATGGGATCGTCTGGCAGGCATCGAATACACAGGCGATGACTTTGAGCCTATCATCAAGGCAAGAGACCCCAGAACAGTTCCTGAGTTCGTAAAACTGACAAACGGTAAGATCACACAGACCGCGGCACTGGCTGCTATCAATAAGACCATTGACAAGGACGCTACCATCATCACAGCAGGCGGTTCCCTTCCCAGCTGTATGCAGCGTATGTGGAGAACAGACAAGAGAGGCGGATATCATGCAGAGTACGGATATTCCTGCATGGGTTACGAAGTTGCAGCGACTTTGGGTGTAAAATTTGCAGAGCCGGACAATGAAGTATACTGTGTGGTAGGTGACTCCAGCTTCCAGATGCTCCACAGTGAGATCATGACCATCATGCAGGAGAGAAAGAAAGTAAACATTTTAGTATTCGACAACTGCGGATTCGGCTGTATCAACAACCTGGAGATGAACCACGGTATTGGAAGTATTGCCACAGAGTTCCGTTATACAGACGGAAAGAAACCTACCGGAGATCTGATTCCTGTAGACTACGCAAAAATCGGTGAGGGATATGGCCTGAAGACATATACCTGCAAAACCATCGCTGAACTGGTTGACGCTCTTGAGGATGCGAAGAAACAGGATATTGCCTGCCTCTTTGACCTGAAAGTAATTCCAAAAACCATGACAGACGGTTACGAATCCTGGTGGAACGTAGGAATCGCTACCACATCTGACAAGGACAGCGTAAAGAAAGCCTGCGAAGGCGTTATGACAGGACGTAATGAGTCCAGAGCTTATTAACCCATCCGCTCTCAACACGGCCGCCCTTTTCCTTAACCGGAATAACAGCGGCTTGCAGGGAAATCGGGCCGGTGCGGCAAAACCAGATGCTGCAGCTGGATACCGGAAGGCTGCCGCAGGATAACAGCATATAAAAGAAGATGGATGATCCCTTACGGACTGTAAGGAATATGAACCATAAATATATTGTAGCAGGAGGATATTAGATATGGGAAAAGTGTTCGGATACCCAGAGTTTGACGCAAATGGTGAAAAGATTTTGACAACTTATGACAACGAATACAAAGACATGATGATGGACATCCGTGTTTACCGCATGAAAGCCGGTGAGACCAGATCCTTCAAAAGAGACGGTGAGGAAGTGGCTGTACTTCTGCTCTCCGGAAAAATCGTTTATACATGGGAAGGAAATGAAGAGGCTGTCAGCAGAAAGGACGTATTCACAGAGGGGCCTTGGTGTGTACATGTGTGCACAGGAACAGAGGTACGTGTTACTGCAGAGGCAGATTCCGAGATTTTAGTACAGTGCACAAAGAACAATACAGAGTTTGCCGCTAAATTATATAGACCGGAAGATGCTCCCTGGGGCTATTCCTGCAAAGGCAAATTCGGCAATGTTGCCAAGAGAAGAGTCAACACTATCTTTGACCATGATATCGCTCCCTGGTCCAACATGGTATTGGGTGAAGTCCTCAACGACAGAGGAAACTGGTCAGGATATCTGCCCCACAGACATCCCCAGCCGGAGACATATTACTTCATGTTTGACCGTCCGGAAGGTTTTGGAGCCAGCTTTGTGGGAGACCAGGTCTTCAAGAGCACAGACGGAAGCTTTTCCGCAATTCCGGGTGGTGAGCTGCATCCCCAGGCAGTGGCTCCGGGATTCCAGATGTACACCTGCTGGATGATCCGCCATATTGAAGGAAATCCATGGCTGCAGACAGACCGCTGTGAGGATGAGCGTTACACCTGGCTGCACGACGCTGCATTTTAAGCAATCCCATAATAAAAAAATAGAGAATAAGAAAAAGGAGTACACCATTATGGCAAGAGAATTTATCGTACCGGGTCAGATCATTTCCGGTTCAGGCGCATTAAATATGGCAGAGACAGTATTAAAAGGACTTGGAAAGAAAGCCCTTATTGTTACAGATAAAGTGATGATCCAGCTTGGAAACTGTGCAAAAGTTGAGGCAGCGCTGAAAAATCAGGGGGTTGCATATGCGATCTACTCTGAGATCGTAGGCGAGCCTACAGATACCATGATTGAAAATGGCCTGAAATTATACAAAGAGGAAGGCTGTGACTTCCTGGTAGCCCTGGGCGGAGGAAGTCCCATTGATTCCATGAAAGCCATTGGTTCTCTGGTCATAAACGGAGGAAATATTTCTGACTACATGGGCAAAGTGATTGATGTGGAAGTGCCTCCTATGGTAGCGGTCCCCACCACAGCAGGAACCGGTTCTGAAGCTACACAGTTCACGATCATCACAGATACAAAGAAAAATATCAAAATGCTGTTAAAGGGAAAAGTCCTGATGCCAAGCCTGGCCATCATTGACCCGCAGTTCACCATGACCGCACCGCCTAAGATCACAGCAGCTACAGGCCTGGATGCTTTATGCCACGCAGTGGAGGCCTACACATCCAGAAAAGCACAGACACTTTCCGATACTTTTGCTATGTCAGCAGTAAAACGTATCTTCCAATATCTGCCGCCAGCATTCAAGGACGGCAGCAATGAGGAAGCCAGAGTACAGATGTCCGTAGCAGCACTGGAGGCTGGCATTGCATTTAACAATGCATCCGTTACCATCATCCACGGAATGAGCCGTCCCATTGGCGCCCTGTTCCATGTTGCACATGGTCTTTCCAATGCCATGCTGTTAAAAGAGTGTCTGACCTTTGCACTGGAAGGCGCATATGACCGTTTTGCGGAACTGGGACGCGCCGTTGGCGTTGCAGCAGATACGGATTCTGACAAAGAAGCAAGTGAAAAATTCCTGGCAGCAGTAGATACTATCACAAAAGAACTGGAAACACCTACACTGGCTGAGTTTGGGATTGATAAAGACGAGTTCTTTAAAGTGATTGATAAGATGGCATTTGATGCTATGGACAGCGGAAGTCCACAGAACACTATGAGAGATGTTACTGAGGATGATGTGAAACAGATTTATAGGAATTTGTGGTAATCCAATAGATATTATGAAGCTCCAGGGACCGGTGGGCGTATCGGTTTCTGGGGCTTTTTTGAGGATATAGGTAGAAGGCCGGGGGAGGGAGAAACAGCCCGTCCGTATTGTAAAAAAACTCCGCCATCACACACAGTATTGTAAGAAACAGCAGAAAATGTTAAAATTAGGACAGAAAAACAAAATGAGGGAATGTGGAATGCGAAAGCGTAAGAGATGCCTTCTTCTGGCAGTAGTGTGCCTGCTATGTATTGGCGGCTGCGCCGGGAAGGATGTGCAAGAACCGGAGGGGGAGTTTATCATAGGCGTTGTGACAAAATCCAGAAACAGCGAATACTGGATGTCCGTCAACGCCGGAATGGAGAAGGCTGCCAAAGAGATGAACGTGAAAACAGTTATTCTCTCCCCGGACACCGAGACGGATAAAAAAATACAAAAGAAAATGATCCGGGACCTGCTGAAGATGAAGGTGAATGCATTGGCTGTGTCCCCCATTGATTCTAATGACAATCAGGACTATTATCTGCAGGCTCAAGCACTGGGAATCCCGGTATACTCTTACGATACTCCCATTGCGGATGTGGATGTGCCCTATATTGGCATTGAAAATGAGAAAGTGGGGTATGAGCTTGCCAAGGCTCTTGCTGAGAAGATGGGGCATAAAGGGAATATTGCCATCATCGCAGGAAGCAGGGAGCAGACGTCCCACGAAAAAAGGATCGCCGGGTTTGAAAAGTATATGGAGCAGGAACCGGATATGCATATTGAGGTGGAGAAGAGCGGATACAGTAACCTGCGGGTGTCGGAACAGGAGATGGCGGAGATTCAGAGCAACTATCCGGATCTGGACGGTATTATGACCACCAGCGCGGTCACAGCGCTGGGGCTTGCGGAGGCTACCAAAGGAAGCGGCATTGCCATAGCCTCTGTGGATGACCAGGAGGATGCCATCCGGGCAGTGGAGGAAGGACGTATCACTGTGCTGGGCGCCCAGTCCGGGTATGATATCGGATATGAGACCGTGAAATATATTGTGAATGATAAAAAAGGGGTAAAACAGGACTGGGAAAAGATTTTGGACACACAAATTCTGACCCGGGAAAACGTGGAAGATTACCAGAACCTAAAAAAATGACACAAAAATCTAAAAATATTCCCAGTCATAAAGCGGGAGGCGGAGCTGTGCTGAAAAATAGGAATATTTTTAGAACCATCTAAGAAAAAACGTAAAAATAAAACTAAGGAATCTAAAATTTCTATTACTAGGATTTTCCCTGCAAAAAGGTAAAATAAAATCATCAAAAGGATGATTCAAAGAAAGGCAGGGAAATAAAATGGGAAAAGAATTAGCGCAAAAAATAACCGGAGGCAAGCTGTCGTGGGGAACCAGACTGTCTTATGCCAGCGGTGACGTGGCGTGTAACGTTGTGTTCGGAATGATCGGCACGCTGCTTACTCTGTTCTACACAGATTATGTGGGAATCAGCCCGGCTACTGTAGGTTTGATGATGCTGCTGTCAAGGCTTTTTGACGGTGTGTCTGACCTGATCATGGGTGTTATCGTGGAACGTACCAATTCCAAATGGGGAAAATCAAGACCGTGGATCCTCTGGATGAGCGTACCCTTCGCATTGTCAGCAGTTTTGTTATTTACAGTACCCCATACCACAGGAATGCTTCAGTTCCTCTATCTGTTCGTAACTTATAACTTCTGTACAACAGTCTGTTATACAGCCATCAATCTTCCTTACGGAAGCCTCTCAGCCATGATGACCAGGGTTTCCTCTGAGAGAGATATGCTGAGTGTTGTGAGAATGGGACTCTCTCCCATCGGTAAGATCATTGCTGCTACCTGTACGCTTCCAATCGTTAAACTATTTGGAAATGACCAGGCAGCATGGGTTAAGACCATGTCCATCTGGGCAGTGCTGGCACTGATCCTTCTTCTTGTATGTTTCTTCAAATGTGAGGAGACTGTAAGGATTGCAGCCAAAGAAAAAGCGGCAAAAGTACCTCTTGGAAAAGGATTTGCAGCGCTTTTCAAAAATCAGTATTTCTGGGCAGTTTTAGTATTATGGATGGTACAGAGTGTTTCCTTTAGTATCTCAGGCACAATCTTACCGTATTACTGTAAATACATATTTGGCAATGATACATGGATGTACAGTGCACTGTTCCTCACAGAGACACTGACACTGGTTGCAGGCATTTTCTGCTGTACACCGCTGATCCGTAAATTCGGAAAACGGAATATTGCACTTGTAGGCGCCATGATCGCACTGGTCGGTCAGCTTCTGTTCTTCCTGAATCCATACAGTTTCCCATGGATGGTAATGAGCTGTGTGGCACGTGCCATCGGCCTGGCTCCTCTGAATGCAGTTGTGTTTGGTATGGTTGGTGACGTAGTGGAATTTGGTCAGTGGAAGACACATATCAGACAGGAAAGCCTTATCTTTGCCGGCGGTTCCATCGGAACAAAGGTAGGGGCAGGATTTGCCTCCGCAGCCATGACAGGACTTCTCTCTCTGGCAGGATATGTAAGTTCCTCAGTGGGAACAGCAGCGCAGCCGGAAGAAGCGCTTAATATGATCATAAACATTTATAAGTTCGGCCCGATCCTTATTGCGGCAGTTGCTTTTATCACACTTGCACTGTACAAATTGGATAAGATATACCCGGATATTATGAAGGAGTTAATAGAACGTGAATCAAGAGGGGAGTTATAAAATATGAAAGAGCGTACATTGATCACAATCAGCCGTCAGTATGGCAGCGGCGGTAAGGAAATCGCAGAACTGCTTGCAAAAAAGATGGAGACCCGCTGCTATGACAGGCAGATTTTGTATCTGGCAGCGGAAAAACTGGGGGACTCAGACCTGGATATGGACACGATCCTGGATATGTCTTATAAAATGCCGGACAACAGCATAGGCTCCTTCATGGAGGGTGTGAATTCCCTGGGATATGAGACCATTCCTTCTTATAATAAGATGTACCGGGAACAGGCCAAAGTTATCCGCAAAATAGCGGAAAAGGAAAGCGCTGTATTTCTGGGAAGATGCGCAGATGTGGTTCTGAAAGATTATCCGGAATGCTACAATTTCTTCATCTATGCAGATGCCGAATTCAGAAAAGAGAGAGCAAAAGAGTTTTATGGAAATAAATCCATCAAAGAACTGGAAAAAGAGAACAAAACCCGTGAACGTTATTACAATTACTATACAGGGCAGAAATGGGGAGAACCTCTGAATTATGACCTGATGATCAACACAAGCAGATTTTCCATCCGGAAGGCAGCAGACCTTATCTGGGATTATGTGATGAGCAGTCAGGCGGAGTAACAGAAAAGAGGCGCAGCTGTTCAGCCGTCATCGTAACAGGCGAAAAGTTAAGCAGAACTGCCTTTGGCAAATTTCAATATGATTTTTCATTGATCCATATATAGAAAGAGGTAAGTAAACATGAAGAAAGTAAAAGTAGGCATTGCAGGATTAGGCAGATTAGGAAAAGTACACGCAAACAATATTGCATTTAAGATTCCAAACGCAGAGCTGACAGCAGCCTGCTCCATTATGCCGGCAGAGCTGGAATACGCAAAAAAGGAGCTGGGAGTGAAGGAAGTTTACTCTGACTACCGTGAGATGCTGGAAAAAGCAGACATTGATGCAGTAGCGATCGTTACCACAAGCGGTGAGCACTGCTGGCAGATCGCGGCAGCCCTGGATGCCGGAAAACATGTATTCTCAGACAAACCGCTGGGGGTTACGGTTGAGGAGTGCAGGCTGGCAGAGGAAGCGGTTGAGCGCCATCCGGAACTGGCATTCTTTTTAGGATTCATGCGCCGTTTTGACCCTTCTTATGCTTACGCAAAGAAGAAAATTGAGGAAGGTGCAATCGGAACTCCATACATGGTGAAAGCTACCGGCATTGACCCGGAAGCACTGGTTGAGGGGGCGATCAAATTTGTAGCTACCAGCGGCGGTATCTTCATTGACATGGCGATCCATGACATTGACCTGATGAGATGGTTCTTAGGATCTGATCCTGTGGAGGTTTATGCCACAGGAGCTACCTTCAAACATCCGGAATTCAAAGAGGCAGGCGATGACGAGACAGGTGTTGCTATGTACCGTTGTGAAAACGGCGCGCTGGGATTTGTACATGTGGGACGTACCGCAGCACACGGCTATCATGTTGAGACAGAGATCATTGGAACAGAAGGTTCTCTCCGCATCAGCCCGGTTCCGGAGAAAAACCTGTGCATGATTTACGACAAGAACGGTGCCGTTGTTGAGTGTGTCAGCGGATTCCCGGAGAGATTCGCAGAGTCTTATCAGTTAGAGATGCAGGAGTTTATCAACTGTGTAGAATCCGGCAGAAAACCGGAAGTGACCGTATATGACGGAACAAAATCCACCCAGATTGGCTTTGCCACCACAGAGGCATGGAAAAAAGGCGGAATCGTTAAAATTGAATACTGATCCGTACTCATATTGTTTAGAGGAAGACCTTTATAAATTTGGAAGTGTGCTGTTTTTTTGCAGCACACTTCTGTTATTCCTTAAGAAAAAATCCCTTCGGACAGGAGGCGGATCAGTGCGGAGACGTGATTTCTAGTAGGTTCTATGTTATAATGTTCGCATAAGCAACGTGCATCAGCATGTATGGACAGCAAAGGAGAGAGTATGCTGCAAAGTATCAGAAGTAAGATGCTGCTGGCAATTCTGGCGGTGACTATGGTTACCGCCTGTTCCATCACGGTGGTTTTTTATTTCAAATCGGCAGGTATGATAGAGGAGAATTATTCCACAAACCTCTATGGCAGGGTGAAGCAGACGATCACATCCCTGGATGACTCCCTGCAGGAAATTTATTATATCAACATAAAAGCGGCCAGTGATATTAATATGATAAAATGCGTAAAAGAATACAGGACATCAGGGGACAATGGGTCGCTGGATGAGATCGCAGAACTTCTCAGAACTTACCGCACGGAATACAAGGATCTGAGTTCTCTGTATTTCATTTTTCCGGATGAGAGGATAGCTGTCACATCGGAGGATTATCCTGTTTGTAAAAGGGATATACCGGAGGGAGAGATAGAAAAGATCCGCCGTGCTGAGGCAAAGGAGGCTGTTCCCATCATGTTTGGAGATATGGTCCATGAAACGGGAAAACAGCTTTCCTGCATCCAGTCAGTGGTTGATAAGGATGGCACTGTGCTGGGATATATGCTGGCAAATACAGAGGAGAGGACGCTGTTCTATGAATATCTGGAACCCGTGTATGATGATAAGGTATCCCAGGCATTGATTCTGGATAAAAATAAAGAAATTGTCACAAGTAAAGATTATGAGAGTGTGGGACAGGTCTATGAAGGGAAAGACCGGCTTCCGGCAGTCAGCGGCATTGAGAATCAGGATGCAAAGGAAATCCGTATTTTTTACCAGGGGGCATTTTCCAAATGCGGTCTTTACATGGATATCCAGAAGAGCCAGGTCTTGGGGGATTTAAAGCAGATGCAGATTTTTTTGGTGGCCATTTTCTTTCTCTTTCTTATGATTGGGGGCATTCTTGCCACCTCCATCACGAGAGCCATGTACAAACCCATTAAGAATATGACAAATACTGTGGAAAAAGTCAGCAAGGGGGATTTGAGCCTTCGCGTAGATGTGACCACAGAGGATGAGATCGGAACTCTGTGCAGGGAATTCAATCACATGCTGGATAACCTGGAGGACTTGATCGCCAGAGTGATCGAGGAGGAAAGGCTGAAAAAAGATGCGGAATTGGAAGCACTGCAGTATCAGATCACCCCTCATTTTATGTACAACACACTAAATTCCATCAAATACGCTGCCCTGATCAAAGGGGAAAAGGAACTGGGGGCATTGATCGGGGATTTTGTTGAGCTGCTTCAGGCCAGCATCAATAAAAAAGGAACGTTTATCTCCGTGGCCGATGAACTGCATATTCTGAAGAATTATATTCATTTGCAGGAATTCCGCTATCAGGGAAGTTTTGACGTGGAGTATGATATTGCCAAGGAAGCCTGCGGATGTTATATTCCGAGACTGATCCTGCAGCCTTTGGTGGAGAACGCCATACTCCATGGAATTGATATGAAGGGCGGCAATGGCCGTCTGATCATCCGGGGCAGAGTGGAAGGCACGCGTCTGAACCTGTCTGTCATTGACAACGGACGGGGAATGACAAAAGAGCAGATAGAGACACTGCTTTGCAGCAAGGCCAAGAAGACTAACGGTCTCAGCGCTATTGGAGTGCCCAATGTGAGGGAGCGCCTGGAGCTTTATTATGAGGCGGAGGGCGGCATTATATATGAGAGTGGTGAGAACGGGACCACTGCCACTATTTTCCTTCCGGCAAACAGGGAAGTGGATATTTGACAGACAGATAAAATGTGACAAAGGGGAAGATGCCTATGTTTCGTACATTGTTAGTGGATGACGATTTTTTGGTCAGGAGTTATTTGAAAACTCTGGGTGCCTGGGAAAAAGCGGGGTATGAGGTGGTAAAGGATGTGCAGGACGGCGAGGAGGCGCTGCACATTATGGAGGAAGAGAAGATTGATGTGGTCATCACAGACATCTCCATGCCGCTCATGGACGGTATTGAGCTTATACGGCATATCAGAGAAGAAAAGGAAAATATATACATTATGGTACTGAGCTGCCATGATGATTTCGAGTATGTCAAGGAGGCCATGCGTCTGGGGGCGGATGAGTATATTCTGAAAAACACCCTGGATGAGGACACGCTCTTTGAAATCCTGGAGAAGTCCAGGCATCAGATAGAGACAAGGCTGGAGAAAAGCAGCCAGCAGGAGCGGACCAGGAAACTGATACGAATGGGAAGCCATACTCTGAAATACCACTTCTTCAACGGCATCCTCTCCGGTACTTTAAACGGTCAGGAGCGGGAGGAAAAGCGGGCAGAAGCCGGTATCAGAGGGCGTTTTCAGAACAGTGCAGTCATTAATATGTTCATGCACGAATGGAATGACCAGAACCAGATATGGAGCCCCCTGGAGGCGGAACAGTATTCCCAGAGTTTCCGCCACGGGCTTATGACAGAGATGGAGGAGCTTCTGCAGGAGGACAGTGATCACGCGGAGATCATTTATCTGGGGGCAGGGATATTCTGCTGTTTTCTGGATATGTCATCCATGCGGAGAAGTTCGGTGATGCGCCAGCGCCTGACAAATGTGGCATCTGCTTGTTTCCGATACTGTAAAAAGGAGCCATATCATTTCGGGATCGGCGTGAGCAATATCTGTATCGGGGAGGAGGGCATCCGTCAGGCATACCAGCAGGCCAGAGAAATGATGAAGCTGAGCTTTTATGATGACAGTGATATCCTCTATTTTGACAATAGGAAAGAAATCAGTTCACAGATGCCCGCTGCTGCGGAAGAATTGTATGAACGGATAGAAATCCTGAAAGTGGGAAGAAAGCAGGAAGAACTGGCGGAAATGTGGAAGCGGGTAACAGATGCCTGCAAACGTTCCCATGTGGACGGCAAACTGGTCCTGCAGTGGCTCAAACGTCTGGATAAGAGGGCAGGTCTGGAGCGTAAGGCGGATTTTTACAGCAATGTGCACAGTATAGATGAACTGTGCAGGATTGCCGATCAATATGGACAGGACTTGTTTGCTGACAAGAAAATGGCCATACCGCCCGGGGTATCGGGGGCAGTGCGCCATGCCATTGAATTTATCAACAGCAGCTACAAAAAGCCCATCAGCCTTCAGGATGCAGCAGAGGCTGCCGGAGTCAACCCTGCCTATCTAAGTTATCTGTTCAAACAGGAGATGCAGATTGGATTTTCCAATTATCTGCAGGAGTGCAGAATGGAATGCGCAAAAGAACTTCTCTGCACAACCAATTATAAAATTAAGGATGTGGCATCAGAGGCGGGATTTAATGATTACCACTATTTTTCCAAAACGTTTAAGAAGCTCAATGACTGCAGCCCGGCGGATTACCGCAGGGAGCACCAGCAGCCGCGGAATCAGGGGGGCTTCATTCTCTGATGTGATGAAAACAACACATGTAAATACAACAAAGCTAAAAATATTTCCGATTTCAGACATGGTGAATTTCTGGTATCCTTTATTCAAGAACAAAGGAACGGCCCGCTGGGGAGTTTGATAAGTAAAGGAGAATAGATCATGTTTAATAAGGAAAAAGTAAAATTAGGAATCGCACCGATCGCATGGACCAATGATGACCTTCCCGACCTGGGAAAAGAGAATACCTTTGAGCAGTGTGTCAGCGGGATGGCGCTGGCAGGCTTCATAGGCTCAGAGGTGGGAAATAAATATCCGAAAGACCCGGAAGTGCTGAAAAAAGCCCTGGAACTCCGCGGCATTGAAATCTGCAACCAGTGGTTCTCTTCCTTCCTGATCACAAAGCCTTTTGAGGAGGTGGAAAAAGAGTTCCGCGCACAGCTTGCTTTCTTAAAGGCAATGGGTTCCAAGATCATCGGCGCGTCCGAGCAGAGCCACAGCGTGCAGGGAATGCAGGACACCCCTATCTTCGGCCATAAATACGTGATGAACGATGAGGAGTTAGATCACAGGTAACGATCCGGTAAGACTATCCGGTTACTACAGGCACGGAACCGTTATGATCGTGAAACAAAAAGATACTGCCGCAGAACAGGACCTGAAGGGAACTGTTTTGACAGCAGTATCTTTTTTTGTGGAAACAGACTTGATGAGCCGGCTGTTTTATTTGTCAGCTTAAAAATTTTACCCCGACCATGAGCAGCCCCAGAAGAGACAGCACTACGCCGGTGACACGGTTAAGGGTTTTTGCAGGTGCTTTGTTTGCGAACAGAGCGGCAACCCTGGCGCCCAGAAAGGTAAACAGGATGCAGAAAAACAGTGCGCCTAAATCGGGCAGAGAACCATCAATGAAGAAATGGGAGGCAGCTCCTGTAAATGCGGTGAAAGCCATAATAAATACGCTTGTGCCAACAGCTGTCTTCAGTTCATAGCCCAGTACGCTTGTGAGAATGAGGAGCATCATCATACCGCCGCCGGCGCCAATGAATCCGCATATAAAACCAATGACAGCTCCGCACAGAAGGGAATGAATGATTTTTTTCTTCTCACTTTTCTTTTCCTGTGCGCTTTTTTCTGTCATGACAGGGCGTATGATAAATTTAATACCCAGGAGCAGTGTCATGAATACGGAAAAGCTGCCCATGGTGGTGCCGGGAAGCAGGGATGCAATATAACTTCCAAACAGGGTAAATGCAAGAACAGAGAAAAGCATGATGATACCGTGCCGGACATCCAGGTTTCCATGCTTTTTGTAGGTATAGGCTGAGACCGCAGATGCCAGTACATCAGATGCAAGGGCAATTCCCACAGCCTGATAGGGGTCAAAATGCAGGAAAGTGATCAGCATGGGGGAAATCACGGCGGCAGCGGAAAGTCCGGCAAGTCCGGTTCCTATACCTGCCCCCATACCTGCAAGAAGATATACAATTAGTTTCAGAATCATATTAAAGTGCCTCCTTAATGTTTTTCGCTATTTGTTGAAACGCCAGTCTGACTTCTTTTTTTCTTTCTTCCGGGATATCCCGGGTGATCAGGGTAAAAACTTCCTCCTGGGCTTTTTTTAAATCGGCAAGTGCAGTGCCGGCCTCCGCAGTGAGCCGCAGATGTGTGATCCTTCGGTCCTTTAAATCCGTTGAGGTGGTCAGGTAGTTTTTTTGGACCAGTATCTCTATGGATCTGGAGACGTAAGATTTTGCAATCCCCCGGATATTTACAATGTCTCTGGCTGTGTCGAAACCGGGATTGTTGCAGAGGAAGAGGAGGATGTCAGCCTCTGTTTTGGAAATTTCATAGGGGGCTGTGGTTTCGCCTATTATCCGTGAATATAGCTGATGGAAAAGCCAGCTTGTTGTTAGAATATCACTTAGTGTGTTCATTGGTACCTCCTGTTTGAAAAGAGTGGTGGAAGGCTTGTATAATAGTTCTATATAAAACTGTTCTTTATAGAACTATTATACAGAAAATAATGCCCATGTCAATAAGAAAGCAATTCCCATCTGAGAATGCGGATATCTCTTGCACATTCTGCAAGGGGATTATATAATAAGCATAGACATTGCGTGCCCAGGAACGCACACAGGGAGGCGCGCGAAAAGGAGACAGTATGGGAGTGACAATACGGCAGATAGCGGAGGCGGCCGGAGTCTCACGGGGAACTGTGGACCGGGCGCTTAACAACCGGGGCAGGATCAAGCCGGAAGTGGCTGCGCGGATCCGACAGATCGCAGAGGAGATGGGGTATAAGCCCAACCAGCTTGGACGGGCCCTTTCCATGAGTAAAAATAATATTAAAATAGGGGTGATCCTTCAAGCGGCGGAGACACCTTTTATGCAGTGCGTCCTGGAAGGCATTGAGCGGGCGAAGGAAGAGGTGGACAGCCTGGGCGGCACGGTCATTCTATGTAAAATTCCTCATATAAGCTGCAGCGATACCATAGATGCTATGGAGTATATGAGAAAGGAAGGGGTCAGCGCCATCGCCATGGTGCCTATTGAGGAGGAAGAGATCAAGGCGCATATCAACCTTTTTGTAGAGGAATACCAGATTCCCATCGTGACCTTTAACTCTGATATGGAGGATACCAGGCGGCTTTGTTTTGTGGGACAGAATGCTTTTCAGTGCGGACGTGCCGCTGCCGGTCTGATGGGGGAACTGGTGGGGGGCTGCGGAAAAGTAGCTGTCATATCCGGATATAGTTCTAATCCCTCTCTGAGTAACCGTGTCCTTGGTTTCGATTCCGAGCTGAAGGTGAAATACCCGGATATTGAGCTGGTGGGACCGGAATATTGCTTTGAGGACAATCACCTGGCAGGACAGGCAACAGAAAAAATTTTGAAAGAAAATCCGGATTTAAAAGGAATTTATATGACCTCCCACGGTGAGGAGGGTGTGTGCCGGATGCTTTCAAAATATGGCAGGGCAGGTACGGTTAAGATGATCGCCAATGATTTTATGGGAAAAAACTATGAACTGATGCGGGAGGGAAGTATCCATTTCCTGATCGGACAGGATGCCCAGATCCAGGGATATGAGCCTGTCATGATCCTTTTCCGGCTTCTCTTTAATGGGGAACAGCCTAAAGGAGAGCTGCAGTATACGGAGATTTTCATCAGGAATGAGTATACCATACCGGAAGATATGGATTGCTGCGGCATACAGTAGAGAGTTGTATCACTGGCAGCCAGGCGGGGCAGAGATCACAGACTGCGCCCATGAAGGTCCGAAATGATCACAGATCCCTGGGATGGGCTGGGGGTGTATGTGAGTGAGGATGCTAAGAAGTGGGAAAGATGTTCCAATATATTGAAGACTCCGGGTATCCGCAAAGACGGCGGCGTGCCGGGAGCACATGTACAGCGCGGAGGATATGATTTCAGAAAACCGCAGAAACCGCAGTTCTATCCAGACAGCTGAACTTCTTGTGCGGGATGGAGAACTGGTCTGTGAGCGGGATCAGGTGGAAATAGATTTGGAAGATGCGGAGATTTAAAGAGAATATAGTTTGTAACAGTTCGGCTTGTCCTACTGTTACTATAGTTTAAGGATTTGCACTCCGGGATAGATGGCTTATTTTATATCAGCTGTCCATCCGGAGTGTTTTTTTGGTAAAATTGAATAGAAATATTATGGTAAAATTGTACAATTTCCCGGGTTGCGTTTTCGGGCACGCAGTGCTATTATAACATTATCAGCAATGCGTGTTCGGGCACACGAAAAGAACACATAAATAAATCTCAAAGTATAAAGGAGAAGAAAGAAATGGTAAAAGTAGGTATAATCGGAGCAGGCAGAATCGGAAGAGTACATATCACAAGCATCAGCACAAGAGTAAAAGATGCTGTTATCAAAACAGTTGCAGACCCGTTTTTAAATGATGAGACAGCAGCATGGGCTAAGAGCATGGGTGTGGAGCATACAACAAAAGATTACAAAGAAATCATCAATGACCCGGAAATTGACGCTGTGTTGATCTGTTCCTCCACAGACACACATTCTCCAATCTCCCTGGAAGCCATCAAAGCAGGAAAACATGTTTTTTGTGAAAAACCAATTGACCATGATGTAGATAAGATCAAAGAAGTGATCGAAGCCCTGGAAGGAACCAACCTTAAATACCAGGTAGGATTTAACAGAAGATTTGACCATAACTTTGAGGCCGTTCAGCAGGCTGTCGCAGCAGGCAAAGTCGGCAAACCGGAGATCATCAAGATCACTTCCCGCGACCCGGAACCGCCCAGTATTGACTATGTAAAAGTTTCCGGAGGCATGTTCCTGGATATGACGATCCATGATTTCGATATGGTACGTTTTCTGGCCGGCTGTGATGCCACAGAGGTTTATGTACAGGGTGCCAACCTGGTTGACCCGGCTATCGGAGAAGCAGGGGATGTGGATACAGCAGTTATCACCTTACAGATGGAAAACGGCGCTATCGCTGTTATTGACAACTGCAGAAAGGCTGTTTACGGATATGACCAGAGAGCAGAAGTATTCGGCTCTGAGGGAATGGTTGCAGTCAGCAATGACAGCCAGTCTAACGCAGTGATCAGCAACGCTGACGGTGTGACAGGAGAGAAGCCGATGTTCTTCTTCCTGGAGAGATACATGGACGCATACGGAAAAGAGATCGGAGCATTTATTGATGCCATCGTTAATGACAAAGAAACGCCTCTGAATGTTATGGATGGACTGAAACCGGTGCTTATGGGACTGGCTGCAAAGAAATCCTGTGAGGAGCACAGACCGGTTAAGATTTCTGAGATCATGTAATTAAGAGCAGCATACTACAGATTTCCCTCCGGCTGTCAAAAGACAGCCGGGCGGGCTGCAAATATCCCTTTTGACAAAGACAGGAGAGCAGATCATGTTTAATAAAGAAAAAGTAAAATTAGGTATTGCACCGATCGCATGGACCAATGATGACCTTCCCGACCTGGGAAAAGAGAATACCTTTGAGCAGTGTGTCAGCGAGATGGCGCTGGCAGGCTTCACAGGCTCAGAGGTGGGAAATAAATATCCGAAAGACCCGGAAGTGCTGAAAAAAGCCCTGAAACTCCGCGGCATTGAAATCTGCAACCAGTGGTTCTCTTCCTTCCTGATCACAAAGCCTTTTGAGGAGGTGGAAAAAGAGTTCCGCGCACAGCTTGCTTTCTTAAAGGCAATGGGTTCCAAGATCATCGGCGCGTCCGAGCAGAGCCACAGCGTGCAGGGAATGCAGGACACCCCTATCTTCGGCCATAAATACGTGATGAACGATGAGGAGTGGGAGACCTTCTGCACAGGAATGAACAAGCTTGGCAGGATCGCAAAAGAAGAGTACGGGATCAGTCTGACATTCCATCACCACATGGGGACAGTGGTACAGGACCCGGACGAGGTGGAGCGCATGATGGCGAATACAGACCCGGAATATGTGAGTCTGTTATTTGATACCGGTCATTTCACCTACTGCGGGGCAGACCCTCTGGAGATGGTGAAGAAATACGTGGGCAGGATCAAACACGTACATTTAAAAGATATCCGTCCGGAAGTGGTGGAAAAAGTAAAGAAAGAGAATTTAAGCTTCCTGGAAGGCGTGCGCCTTGGAGCCTTCACCGTACCGGGTGACGGCTGCATAGACTTTGAGCCGATCTTCAAAGTGCTGGAAGATGCAGGATATGAAGGCTATATGCTGGTGGAGGCAGAGCAGGACCCTGCAAAGGCCAACCCGCTGGAATATGCCGTGAAGGCAAGAAGATTCATTGCCGAAAAGACCGGTTTATAAAAATAGTTACCTCTGAATGAAAATGGAATATATTGAAAACAACCGTAACTGTGAATCTGCGGAACAGTTACAAACAGCCAAAGGCATCGGTTCCTGATGGAGCCGGTGCCTTTGGCTGTTTTTCGCCTTTGGTGCTATGGCAGGAATGGAGACGTTACGCTTAAGATTCATGCCAGGTGGACAGAAATCCCGTATTCCCTGCAGTAATCCTGATATTCCACGGTAAGCGCCTGGTCTGTGATCACATGCTGTACTTCATTTAAACGGCAGTAAGTCATCAGAGCGAATTTCCCGAATTTTGTATGGTCAGAAAGCAGATAACGTGTCCGGCTGTTCTGGATGACCGCTTTTTTAACGGCATATTCCCCAGCGGAGGCATTGGTCAGGCCGTTTTCAATGGTGACACCTGTGGATGCCATAAACGCTTTGGTGATATTAAAGGTGCGCAGATATCCCGGAATCTCACTTCCCACAAAGGAGAGCGTGTCCCTGTTTAGTATGCCGGGCAGGGAGATGACTTGCAGATTGGGGTATGGAACCGCGCGGATAAAAATCTGCAGGCTGTTTGTGATGATGGTGCAGTTCAGGTGTGACAGGCAGTCTACCATATTCAGGCAGGTGGTACCTGTGTCAATATAAATCACATCTCCGTTCTCGACAAAGGATGCGGCTTTTTTTGATATGGCGTCCTTCTCCGCACTCAGAACCGTGTGGCGCTGTTCATAGGGCAGCAGCCTTGTATCAGAGGGCTGCTGTGTGCTGACCACACCGCCGTATACCTTTTCTGCAGTTCCCTTTTTTACAAGATCGTCAATATCCCTTCGTATGGTGTTCTTGGATACATTGAATTTTTCACACAGGGTATCCAGAGATACGGATTTTTCCTGTTCAATGAAAGCCTCTATTAAATCAATTCGTTTTGTGCGCATAATCTTATCCTTTCAGCATCCCCTTGGGAAAACCACATCCCGGGACAATTACTTTTTTCCATGGAATCTGATATAAGTATAGTATATTTTGGGTAAGTTGTGAAGAGATAAATGAAAAAGATGCAAAATATAATCAAAATCTATTGACTAAATACCCAAAAGGTGCTATTTTAAATACAAAGAGATAACCAAAACATAATAAAAAGTTTATCAAAAGAGGAAGGGAAGCTATTATGACAGGAAAAGCAAATTCTAAAACAAAATACCTGATTCTCATATTTGGTGCCTTTGCAGTATTTTTTACAGGGTATCCCCATATCTGGTCCATCTACCAGCCATATGCCATGGAGCTGACCGGCTGGAGCCAGAGTCAGGCATCTATGTGTTTCTATCTGTATTTTGTCACATTTGTACTGGGTAATATTTTCGGCGGCCGTATTCAGGATAAATACAGTCCCAGGATAGCAGTGATCTTCGGAGGCGGTATTTTCACAGTGAGTGTTCTGCTCTGTGCGCTGGCGCTCCGTCCGTCACCAATGATGATGTATTTTACATACGGAATTCTGCAGGGATTTGGACAGGGTATGATTTATACCACCATCATCTCCACCGCGCAGAAATGGTTTCCGGGAAGGACCGGATTCGCGTCAGGCGTCATTGTGACTGCCAACGGCTTGTTCGGATTTTTTATGGCACCATTTTCAAGAGCACTGCTCTCGGGTCAGGGAATTAAAGTGACATTTCTTGTGATCGGTGCTATGATAGGCATCTCCTGGATATTTGCAAGTATTTTTATTAAAAATCCGGATAGTTTACATAAGACAGGGGAACATGAAGTCCACAGATTTGAGGGAAAACAGTATTCCTCCATGGAGATGATCAAGACCAAAAAGTTCTATTTCCTTCTGGCAACCATGCTGTTCGGCCTGATCCCATACCTTATTTTATCCCCCCTTTCCCAAACTGTTCAGATGGATAGGGGAATCGCATCAACCGTGGCAGTGGCAGCAGTTATGGCAGGCTCAGTATTCAATGCGGGTACACGCCTGGCACTCCCCACAGCAGCAGATAAAGTGGGCAGGATCATTTGTCTGAAAGTGGTTCTGGCGGTGGCAGCGGCAGCCATGGTGCTGCTGGTCATAGCTCCGGCAGCAGTCACAACCGTCTGCGTGGTATTGGTATATGCATGTTATGGCGGTATTATGGGCAGCTTCCCGTCGCTGACAAGCAACATATTCGGCATGGCACATTCCGGTGAAAATTACGGATACGTTATGCTGGGTATCGCAGTTGCCACACTGGGAGCCCCTGCGATCACAAACACAGTTCTCGGACAGGGATATGACATCAACGTGGTATTTGTCATCGGGGCTGTCTGCGCGGCAATTTCCTTCCTGTTCCTGCTTCTTCTGGAGAGGGAAATGAAAAGGGAGAAATCAGAGGTTGTGGCAATGGGAACGAAAAGTTTTGCGAAATGAATTTATTGATATAAAGGAGAGGAAAAAATTATGGCACTGGTAAAAATGAAAACATTACTGGAAAATGCAGCAAAAAACAACAGAGGATGCGGTGCATTCAGCGTAGGCAATATGGAAATGGTAAAAGGAGCTGTCCGTGCGGCTGAGGAGCTTGACACTCCCATCATCCTGCAGATCGCGGAAGTCCGTCTGAAACACTCCCCTCTTGATCTGATGGGACCCATGATGGTGCAGGCAGCCAAATCTGCAAAGGTGGATGTTGCGGTGCATCTGGATCACGGCCTTACCTTTGAGACTGTGCAGAGAGCTTTGGAACTGGGCTTCACCTCTGTGATGCTGGATGCCTCCACACTTCCTTTTGAAGAAAATATTGCAGACACCAAAAAGGTTGTGGAGCTGGCTGCAAAATACGGTGCGACCGTGGAGGCAGAGCTTGGCCTGGTAGGCGGCAGCGAGGACGGAAGCTGCGACCACGGCATTCGCTGTACAGACCCGGATGATGCCAAAGTATTCGCGGAGCAGACCGGTATCGACGCTCTCGCGGTGGCCATCGGAAATGCACACGGAAATTATCCGTCAGCCCCAAAGCTGGCCTTTGACGTGCTGGAACAGATTCACAATAAAGTGGATATCCCTCTGGTACTTCACGGAGGCAGCGGCATCACGGATTCTGATTTCCAGAAGGCTGTCTCTCTTGGGATCAAGAAAGTAAATATTGCAACAGCAAGTTTCAACTGTCTGACAAAGAAGGTGGAAGAGTACATTGCCACAGAGGGAAAACACAATTACTTTGACTTGAATGAAGCGATGGTACAGGGAACATATGAGAATGTGAAACGTCACATTCTGGTATTCAACACACCGTACCGGGCACAGTAAGGGAAGTATATAGAAAATAAAGCACCGGATAACAGTGTAAGCTGTTGTCCGGTATTTTAAAACATTAACGGGGAAATGGTGGTTTACATAAAAAGGGGAAAGACTTGTGAGGGAGATATTGTGAAAGAGAATAAAACCGGTGTAAAGACAAAATATCTGATACTGATATTTGGTGCCTTTGCCATATTTTTTACAGGGTATCCGCATATTGGGTCCATATATCAGCCATATGCCATCTGGGGGGAGGTATGGATATCAATGTGGTATTTGCCATAGGTTCCCTGTGCGGCGGGGCGGCACTTGTATTTTTACTGCTGCTGGAGCGGGAGTTAAAAAGAGAGGCGGCTGTACAGACGCAGCCTGGAATAGAATAAACACAGAGGAAAAGGTCCGGTTTTGATATGATACCTCCTAAGTAGACAAGGTAAATAACCAAAATCTACTTAGGGGGTAATTTTTATGCCAAAATCAAAACATTCTACTGAATTCCCAGCTAAAGTTTCACAAGAATATCCAGATGGCAAAGGGTCAGAAACGGTCTACTTGACAGGGGGCATATCATTTATGCTCCGGGCCTTTTTTGTGCTCTGTATTCTTTAGGGGTCATATTTGTATACTCCCGAAAGACTTTATTAAAGTAAGAAGGGGAGGAAAAGCCCACAAATTCAGAAATCTTATTGATGCTCAGATTAGAGGTTATGAGCATTTTTTTTGCGTTGTCGATCCTGATCTGTATGATGGCTTTGTTTGGGGTGATACCGTATTCTTTTTTCAGGCAGCGTATGATATGGACCGGGTGGAAGTTAAAATAATCGGCAATGCTTTCCAGGGTGAGCTGTGTGTGAAAGTTCTGCAGTATGTATTCCATAATATTGGCAGCCAGCAGTTCCGAGGAATTTCTCTGGGGCTGGAAAACCTGCACAAAGCTCAGCAGCCTGAAGAAAAGCTCCTGGCACTCCAGGGGGGATAAAGGGGCCTGATCCTGGGTCTCCTTCTGCTGGTATTTGTCTATATTGGCTGAAATCAATTTTGAAAATATGGATGTGAATTCACTGCTTTCCATGGGTGTCATTTTTTTATATAAGGGAAGGGTGAGGGTGCTTTTCCGGTCTGTATAGGTACTCAGGGATTTCCGTTCTTCTTTCACCAGATGGAATTCACCGGCGTATTGATAATTTCCCACACTTCTGAAATGAAGCCAGTCAAATTTAGTCTTTTCCGCCACTTTTTTGTGGCCGTAATGGGTGGAGTCCGGTTTTAAGATAAGCAGTTCATTTTCCCGGAGATGATAAGCAGCATCTCCGTCCGTAATATAAAGTTCCCCGTATTCAATAAAAATCAAATCAAAGATACCGATATTGCTTCTTCTGCCGTGTGCGTCTCCGGGACGGTAAAGCGCAGACCCGGCAATAATGAAATGGGGGTAAGGGGGAGTAGAAAAGTTCACATATTCCATGGCGGCCTCCTATCAAATATGTTTATATTTTACTATAATTATAAATGAATATTTGTTGTAAATCAACGATTAAAGAAAAATATTGCATGATGATGTGTTGAATTATTACAATTTTATGCTGTTAATATTTTACTATTTTGGGTAAAGAATATGAATTTACTTATAGAAAAAGCTTTTGTATAATATACCCAAGATATCGGTCCGATACAACGTAAAACACATCAAAATGCATAATGGGGCAGACAAAAGGGGTCTGCATCCGAGGAGGAAAATTATGAAAGCAGGAAAAATGAAAAAATGGGCAGCTCTTTCTATGACATCGCTTATGGCAGTTTAGAAGCAGTGGTCCAGCGCCAGGATCGGAGATTTGCTGTACTGTATCCAGTGGTATTGTGAGCAGGGAGAGAAGGAGCATATCCATACAGAGGGTGTTTCGTTTGACATCCATGCACTGGTGCAGATGCTCCGTGAGCAGGCGCTTGACTGGGCTGATATATTTGAGAATTTTCCATTTACCAGGCCCGCGGGTTATTACTATAACTGGGATAAGGAGTACAGCCATTTTTCATGGGAGGATTACCATGACACCATGAAATACCACGCCAATCATATTGTAAATGTGACCATGGGATTTAAATATCCGGCAATGCTGTCTTATTTCTTTGAAGACAGGGATTATGAGGCAATTTCCCTAGCAGGAATGGAGAATGCCCGGAAATATCACGGGGTAGCAAGCGGCGCTGTAAACGGAGATGAGCATTTAAGCGGAAATAACCCTTCCCAGGGCGCGGAACTCTGCTCCGTGGTGGAGTACATGTTCAGCCTTCAGACCATGCTGGAAGCCTTCGGCCTTCCAGGATTTGCGGATCAAATGGAGCGGCTGGCTTACAATGCGCTGCCTGCCACCATCACAGAGGATTTTATGGCCCATCAGTATGTACAGCAGGCAAACCAGGTGCTGGTCAGCTGGGCCAAACGATGCTGGTTCAATAATAATGAGGAGTCCAACATGTTTGGGCTGGAGCCGAATTTTGGCTGCTGCACAGCAAATATGCATCAGGGCTGGCCGAAGTTCGTGAAGAGCCTGTGGTACAGAGCGGAGGATCTGGGATTGGTTTCCATGGTATTTGCCCCATGCAGGCTGGAGACAGAGGCAGAGGGAAGAAAGGTATGCATCAGGGAGGAGACAGAATATCCTTTCAAAGATAAAATTACATTCCACGTGGAGGAAGCCTCCCATGAAAACCTGGAATTCCGCATCAGAATTCCCCAGTGGTGCAGCACCTATAAACTATACAAAAACGAAACTTGCATAAAAGAAGAGGATCACAGAGAAAAGACAGGAGTCATAATGCCTGTGTGCAGAGGGCTTAAGACAGGTGATGTGATCCGGGCAGAGTTTTCCATGGACATTGAAAGATCCTATTGGTTCCATAACAGCATGGCAGTGGAAAGAGGTCCCCTGGTGTATGCCCTGGACATGAAAGAAAGATGGAAAACAGTAAAAGAGGTAGCCGGAGTCAGGGATTATGAGGTTTATCCGGAAAGTGCCTGGAATTATGCATTGGAAGAAAGTCCGGCTTTTGAAGTCAGCATAAACCCAGTGGGAGAAACACCTTTTTCAAAAGCGCATCCTCCGGTGAAGCTGAAAACTAAAGGGCGGCGGCTAGACGCCTGGGAACTGGAAGCAAACAGCGCGGGAATCCTTCCAACCAGTCCCGTACGTCCGGACGGTGAGGAGGAAGAGATTGGTTTGATCCCTTATGGCTGCACAAAACTGAGAGTCAGTCAATTTCCATGGTACATAAACGAGGACAGATAAATGCACCTGGAGGGGAAACTAAAATACTATGCAGGGAAGGTCCTCAGACGACCGGGACGGTATGGAATACTCTGCAGGGGGCAGCGGAATCCGTCTTACCTTAAATTCTTATATGACAGCAGCAGCCTATGGGCTATAAAACAAGGCTGAGGGAACGCATCACCTGCGTTCCCCCAGCCTTATTTTTCCTCTTCTCTATCCATAAAATCTCTGTGTTCTTCCTCCAGCTCTTTTACAAGATGAGCAAATGTCCAGAAGCAGTTCTGGGATGTGAGGACTGCTTTTAAGGCAACGGACGGAAGTTCTCCGTTCTTCATCATACGAAGAAGGTGGTTCAGGTTATCGTCAGTGAAATTACACATAACCATAACATCCACAGGAATAGAAGGAAGGTTTTCCAGCATGGATATTTTCCGCGGAGGAAAGCCTTTAATTTTCGCCAGATATCCCACTGTCTGCAGTACATTTTGTGGGAGTATGGGAGAAAAATCAAATCCCATACGGCGTGCCGCTTTTTCCAAAACTTTTCCCTTTTCCGTCTGCCCATTGTTATAGTATAAAATATTGGGTCTGCGAATCATAACAATCCCTCCAGGCAGTTTTCATAATTTCATCATATACTATATGTTATGAATTTTCAACGGGGTTCTTACATCTTTCGTAAATATTAATGAAGTGGGGAACGAAGCTGGCTGCCAAAGGAGCATAGCAGACACCCCCGCCAGCCCGTCCCCTTTCAATTCAAAGTGACAAATTACCTAATTTACGAACCCACCCAAAAATGATAAAATAAAACAAGCAAACAAAAAGGTGGAATAACACAAAATGGACCAACTGGGGAATTATGAAAAAATATTAACACACAGCTGCCTGTTCAGACAAAAAAATAAAGAAGAACTCAAAAAACTTTGCAGTCTCCTCGGAGGAAGGATACAAGACTACGGTAAAGGACAACTACTCCTGCACGAGGGCGACACTGTGGGACAGTTAGGCATTGTTCTGGAAGGGGAGGTGCGCATTGTGCGCATTGATATGGAGGGAAATGAAAGACTCTTCCAGAAACTGGTCCCCTCCTATATGCTTGGCGCAGATGTTGTCTGCACTCCCACCCGGCAAAGTCCCTATTCGGCCTACGGCAGCCAGGATGCAAAAGTCTGGTATTTTGACTGGATGCCGGGTCATGAAAAATGGGAGGAGGAGCTGGAACGCAGGCTGATGGAGTTCATAGCCAATGAAAACGTAAGGAAGTTTTACAGAATTGATATTCTCTCCACCAAAAGTGTGAGAATGAGAGTATTAAAATACCTGCGCATTCAATGCCGCAAAAGAGGCAGTGATACCGTGGAGATCCCCTATTCCAGGGAGGAAATGGCAAACTATCTCTGCGTAAACCGCAGTGTTCTGTCCGATGAGCTGGGTAGAATGCAGGAGGAAGGGCTGATCACGTTCCGCAAGAACCGCTTTACACTTTGCGAAGGAGTTTCTTCCTATAAATAATAGGCGAAAAAACAAACTGTGAAAATATATAAGAAACAGGAAAGAAACCTGTCTTTATCAGTGAAAAAATACAATGAAATTCATCTGCTGCATTTTTACATGGTAAAGTAATAACAAGAAGAAGCTTTAAAATCCCATGATTTGGTGAAGTATTGACAGTTGTGTCCGCATTAGAGTATACTTAACACAGTATAATTTTTGACTTTGGGACTGTAAATGGAGGTTACTGTCCATGAGGCTCCTGCTTTGCAGGGCTGTGACCAGTGACCGATTTAGAATATGAGGGATGAATTGTGGCGAACATCAGTGTACATCTTTTGGGAAGGCCTTATGTAGAGGTAGACGGAGAACGTGTGAATTTTCCGTATAAGAAAGCAGAGGGTTTTTTCTATTACCTCTGTGTGAAGAAGACAGCTACAAGGGAAGAGATCATATACGTGCTTTGGGGTGCGGACAATGAGAATGTGGGCAGAAAGAACCTGAGAGAAGCGGTTTACCAGATCAAAAAACTGCTGGGCAAAGAAATTCTGGTGACAGCAGGCCATACCAGTATCTCTCTGAATCCGGAGTGTATGCCCGATATTGACTGGGACCATATCAGTGCGGAGAACATTCTGGAAAACGAGGAAGAGGGATTTCTCTCCCATTTTATGATAAAAAACAGCTACGAATACGAAGAGTGGATCACCTCCATGCAGGAGCAGTACAATCAGGCCTTTATAAAATGTGCCAGGGAAAAGCTGTACGACGCAGATGCCACAAAAGATGTGGATCTGATTCAAAAGTACAGCAATATTCTGCTGAAGCATGATCCCTACAATGAAAAGCTGTACTATGAGATTATGGACATCTATGCGGTGAATGGAAACTATAATATGGCGATCAAGCTGTATTACGATTTGGAGAAGGTTCTGGCTGATGAACTGGGTGTGGAGCCGTCCCCGGAGATCAAGGAACTGTTTCACCGCATTTTTAATGTAAAAGGTAATACCACTGTGGAAGCCGCTGGCTGGAATGCTCCTTTTTTGGGCAGGACTTCTGAAATATACCAGGTCAGCGAGTGTATTGTGGGCACAGGGAAAAGCCGCCATCCTCAATGTGTGGCGATCAACGGGGAGGACGGAGTGGGAAAATCAGCCCTTCTTGATAAGGCAAAGAAGATGGTACGGGGTTATCAGATGATCCCTCTGTATGCTGCCTGCTACAGGGAGGAGTCCGAATTTTTCCTGCGTCCCTGGAATGATATCTTCTGGGAGGTGGAGCAATGCGTGGAAAACGGGCTGCTGGAGCGCTCCATCACAAAGGAGGAGCAGGCACAGCTTGACCGCTTCTTCAAAGGCAGTATTCTGGGGGATGAGAAACCCCTTGGAAGACTCACATATCAGCTTATGGAGAAGGCCATTTTGGATATGTTCCGCAAAATTGTGGAGAAGCATAAGGTAGTGCTGTTTTTTGATGATATCCAGTGGATGGATACCATGAGCTTCCAGCTGTTGAACAGGATCTTGCTGACCCTTGGGACAGAAAGGATCCTGCTCATGTGTACCTATAACCAGAACAATGATGTGGAGGTTATGGAATCGCTGGAGAAACTGATGAAAAAGGATTATCTTCATGTGATCTCTTTGAACCCTTTTACGGAGGAGGAGACCATGGAGCTGCTTCGCAAGTATCTGCCTGAACTCAATGGGGATGAGCAGAAACAGAAAAGCATTTACCAGATGACGGATGGAAATGCATTTTTCCTGATGGAGCTGGTCAGTCTCATAAAAGAAAAAGGATATACCCTGGAAAAATCCCAGAAGACCAACAATGTGATAAAAGCCCGGCTCGCAGGTCTGCCGGAAACGGAAAATGAAGTGCTGGACTGCATGAGCATGTTTCCGGAAAAGATCAGTATTGAGGAGATAGAGCTTCTGCTGCCAAAGATGGACAGGCTGACGCTGGTCCGCATTTTGGAAAAACTGCAGGAGCGCCATTTGATCAAAGAAATCCTTGTTGGCTGGAATGTCTACTATAAATTTGAGCATCAGGTATTCCGCCAGTTTATCTACGAGCGCCAGAGCGAGGGCAAGAAACGCATGTATCATCAAATGCTGGCTGAGTATTATGAGTCAAAGGCTGAGGGGAAGAAAAATTTTGGGTATCTTCCAATGACGATCCACCACTATGAGAAGTGCCATAATATGGTGAAAGCGTATCAATATAAGATTAAATATCTGAAAGAGTATTATACGATTGTCAATGAAAACTTTCCTGTACTTCATTGGGAGATGGAATATGGCGACGACAACTATGGAGTGACCTTTGAGGCAAATGAACTGTTAGAATTGGCCCAAAAGGTGATCCAGTTTGACGAGGATTCTCATCAGCTGCAGGAAATGAAAAAGGAAATGTATTATATCAAGGGCCGTTTTGACATTGCTGTAGGAGATTACGCGTCCGGCATCCGCAATATTGAGGAGAGTATGAAACTGGCTGAGATGCTGGAGGATAAAAAGTCTCTTCTGAATAATTTCAAGCAGATGATTTTTTACGGGATTCAGGTGGAGGACCTGGAGCTGGTAAAAAAATACGTGGATGAAGGCCTGTCCCTGATAAATGTACAGGAACCGGATGAAAGGGGGGCCTTTATGAGGCTGAAAGGCTGGTACCTGCTCCATGAAGGCAGATATGAGGAGTCCCGCCAGACTCTGACAGAGGCTCGCCAGATATTTGAGGATTACAGCGGAAGAGATTCCCGCTATATTATGAGCATTGCGGCATGTTATAACTATATCGGGGATGCCTGCCGTGCTACCGGTGACTACCAGTCAGCCCTGTCCTACTATAAAATTGCCATAGAAAAGGGAACCGGCAAGGTGGTCACAAACGGACTGGGGCAGTTCTATTCCAATGCTGGCCAGATTTATTATATTCTGGGAAAGACAAAAGCAGCCCGGGAGTATCTGGAACAGGCCATCGCTTGTTTTGAAAGACACGGATATTACTGGGGACTTGAGAGGGCTGAGGCATATATGGCACTTGTCCTTCTGGATCAGGGAGAGACAGAGCAGGCAAAAAGCCATTACAAAAAGGGGGTACAGCTCTCGGAAAAAATGAATAATCCGACCACGGTGAAAGTTTTGAAGGAGATCAAGAATAAAGCGGGATTCTGATAAAAGGTTCCCGCTATAAAAAAATATTTTAATTTAGCCTGATAATACGAAAAAATATTGTTCGTCAATGACGGAAGAATGACCGCGACACGAGGAATTTGACGATGAAAGAGAATTGTCAGATAATTTCGTTTGTGGAATTTGACATTTATTGACGCTTTTTTGACACAGGGGTCTGTATAATTGCACTATAAAATATAAGGAAAAGAGGGTGCGATATGAGCAACATTGTAATTACTGGTAAAGACCTCACACTGGAACAGATTGCTTTAATTTGTCGTGAGAATGCAAAAATTGAGTTGGCCGAGGAGGCAAAACAGAACATTATCGAGTCAAGAAAAGTGGTGGATGATCTTGTTGCGGAAGAGAAGGTTGTCTATGGGATCACAACCGGGTTCGGTAAATTCAGCGATGTTGTAATTTCTCAGGACCAGTGCAAGGCTCTTCAGAAAAACCTGATCATCACCCATGCGGTTGGTGCTGGTGATCCGTTCCCCGTTGATGTTGCAAGAGGTATTATGCTGCTTAGGATCAACAACCTGGTCAAAGGGTTTTCAGGCATTCGTCTGGAAACTGTTCAGACTATGGTTGATATGCTGAATAAAGGTGTTACTGCGTTTATCCCGGAGAAAGGTTCCCTTGGAGCTTCCGGAGACCTGGCACCGTTGTCTCATATGGTTCTGCCTATGCTGGGCCTGGGTATGGCTTACTATGAAGGAGAACTCCTTCCGGGTGCAGAGGCTATGAAGCGTGCAGGCATTCCGACCATTGAACTGTCCGCAAAAGAAGGACTGGCTCTGAACAATGGTACACAGGCTATGACAAGCGCTGGTTCTCTGGCACTGCACGACGCACTGCAGCTTCTGAAGGTTGCGGATATTGCGGATTCTCTGTGCTTCGAGGCTCAGAATGGAGTTGTGAGCGCTCTGGATCACCGTCTGCATGATGTACGTCCTCATTCAGGACAGCTTGCGACAGCCAGAAACCTGCTGAGACTTCTGGACGGCAGCAAGAACACTACACGCCAGGGCGAAATCCGCGTACAGGATGCTTATTCCCTGCGTTGTTCACCGCAGATCCACGGCGCAAGCAAGGATGCAGTGAATTATGTACTTGACCATGTAAATATTGAGATCAACTCTGTAACAGATAACCCGATCATCTTTAAAGAAGATAAGAACGGAATCTCCGGCGGTAACTTCCACGGACAGCCTATGGCATTAAGCTTTGACTTCCTGGGAATCGCAGTTTCCGAGCTGGCTAACGTTTCTGAGAGACGTATTGAGCGTCTGGTCAACCCGGCATACAGTGAACTGCCTGCCTTTTTAACACCTCACGGCGGCGTCTGCTCCGGATTCATGATCGTGCAGTATTCTGCAGCAGCATTAGTTTCCGAGAATAAAGTTCTTGCACATCCGGCATCTGTTGACAGTATCCCGTCATCCGCCGGTCAGGAAGACCACGTATCTATGGGTACGATCGCTGCCAGAAAAGCAGGAGAGATCGCAAAGAATGTAAGACGTGTTCTGGCTATGGAACTTATGGTTGCATGCCAGGGTATTGATATGCGCGGCAATAAAGGCCTGGGCAAAGGAACACAGGCTGCTTATGACTTAGTCCGCAAACAGGTTGCCACATTAGATGAGGACCGTGAATTATATGGTGATATCAACTACTGTGAAGAAATTATTAAGGATGGCTCTCTCGTCAAAGCGGTAGAGGAGGCCCTTGGCGGAGCTATAGAAACAAAATAAATTCTTAAACTGTCCTGCAAAAATAATTTAAGAAAAGAGGGTAAGTTTTAATGGGAAAAAAAGAAAAGAAAGAACGTACGGTTCGCCTTCCTAATTTTATCGAGGCAATTATTCCAATCGTTGTCATGATGGCACTCATGCTTTATGGCTTCGTAGGAGGAAGCGGATACAGCGATGCCCATATGCCGTTACTGGTATCTATCGTAGTGGCTTGTATCATCGGCTGTCTCTGCGGACACAGCTTTTCCGACATGTTAGCTGGTATGTTGGACAGACTGAGTGCTACAATGGAAGCCATACTGATTCTTTGTACAGTTGGTATTCTCGTGGCATCTTTCATTATGTCCGGTACAATTCCGGCCCTGATCTATTACGGCCTGGATTTACTGACACCTAAGCTTTTCCTGCCGATCGGCTGTATTATGTGTGCTGTTGTTGGTCTGGCATGTGGTTCTTCCTGGACGGCTACCGCTACCATTGGTATTGCTTTTTTAGGTATTGGCGCAGGCCTTGGTATTAATCCTGCCATTACAGCCGGTATGATCATCTCCGGCGCATACGTGGGAGACAAATTCTCACCACTGTCCGATACTACAAACCTGGCAGCAGCAGTTTCAGAGACGGGACTATTTGACCACGTTACGGCCATGGTCTCGACCACCGGGCCAACGTTTGTGATCGCCCTGATCTTATATACGATCATGGGCCTGAATATTGATACATCAGGATTCGATGCCTCTGTTGCAACAGATTTACAGGCAGCACTGGCAGAAGGCTTTAATTTAAGTCCGGTTCTGCTGCTTCCTATTGTTGTGATCGTGGTTGTTTGTATCATGAAGGTACCGGGACTGGTTGGTATTTCAATCTCTGTTGGATGCGGTGTTCTGTTTGCAGCAATTTTCCAGGGTGTGCACAGCTTAGGAGAACTGTTTGACATTCTGCATTATGGTACAACATTTGAATCAACCAACGATCTGGCCAACGACTTGCTGAGCAGGGGAGGTATGGACCACCAGATGTGGACCATCAATCTGATCTTGCTGGCTGTAGCCTACGGCGGTGCTTTAGAGCGCTGCGGATGTGTGGATACACTGTTCGGAGGTCTGAAGAAGAGACTTCACTCTGTGGGAAGTCTGATTCTTGCCACACTTCTGACATCCTTATTCTGCGATGCTACCATGTGTGACCAGTTCCTGGGAATTGGTGTGCCGGCTCCGCTTTATGTGGACAAATATGATGAGATGGGTCTGGGACGAAATATGTTGTCCAGGACATTGGAGGACTGTGGTACTCTGTGGGCAGTTATGTTCCCGTGGACGGGCTGCGGCGCTTACCAGATGGGCGTTCTGGGAGTGCATCCGTTCATGTACTTCCCATTTGCATTCGTTAACTTGTTAAACCCGATTCTTGCGGCGATTCTGGCGTTCCTGGGACGCAATATCTTCTGGGCTGACGGTGCGTATACCAATATTTTTGGAAAGACAACCATGCGCAAACCGGCAGCAGCTCCAGCAGATAAGCATGAGCTGGCAGTGAAGAATCTTGAAGCTATGCGTGCAGCAGGTAAAGCACCGAGAGCACAGGCATAAACATGATGTCTATTGTTTTTTGAAAGGAGTATCATAGTGAGCGTTGAGCATCTTCCCTGGGACTCATTAGAAGGACCGATATATTATGCAAGGGATTTGAAACCACGTAAACCGTGGGTGACATATGGCTGCTGGATCTTATCCGCCGCCCTGATCATCGGCGGTATTATCACGCCTTACCGCGTGGCTGCTGTATTTGGTGTGTTGTACATACTGACACTGTTGATGAAAAAGGATACAGTCATTACCGAGAGGGGACTGGAAATTTTTTATCAGATGAGGATTACCACACACTATGATTTTTGGAGCTGGAAAGAGATCGTTTCGGTGATCCGTGAGGACAGAAAGCATCCGGAACTGATAGCGCTCCATTTTGGCAGGGGCAATAGAAGCAAGCGCTTGTTTTTCACAAAGGCAGATGCAAAACAGATTATGGTACTGGCCAGAAAGAAGAATTCCAGAGCTGTGGTGGCGGATGCTGACACACGGCAGATGGCTGGCTACAAGAAAAAGAAATAGTTACTTAGAATATGTCTAGGAAATCTGTTTTATGTATATGGGTTTCCAAATTATAAGGAAGGGAAAGTAAACTCCTCTTACTTTCCCGGATGAAGAGGCTGCGCACTTATGAGTTTTGTAAGTGCGCAGTCTCTTCTTAACAATATTTAGTAATGGATAAATTGGACAAAAAAAGACTGGATTTATGAATGAATATGTGATAAAATCAGTGTAATTCAGGAGATAACTGGAGAAGCTGATTATAGGAGGTATATAATATTATGAAAAAATATGTATGTGAACCATGCGGATATGAATATGACCCTGAGGTAGGAGATCCTGAGAACGGGATCGCACCGGGAACTTCTTTTGATGACCTTCCGGAAGACTGGGTATGCCCAATCTGCGGTATGGGAAAAGAAGTATTTGTAGAAGCTTAAATGAAGTAGGAAGGGCTGCCGCTGAAAACGGCAGCCTTTCGTAACAGTTCAGCCTTCTTCCACTGTCCGCGAGGCGTTGCCTTGCAATTGCAAGGCAATCCCGAGGCAGCCTCGCGCCAGACTGCGGTTTGTGCAGTCTGTGTGCATGCTTTTGTTGCTGTGAAGCCGGAGGGCTGAATAGTAACGCCTTTCCGTGTTCAGCGGTCAACTAACTGTCCTCCGGGCAGTTTTTTTATTTCTTCCACATCATTGTAACTGCTCACGATCTCCTTCAGACGGATAATGGAATCGGTCAGGTATTTGTCCTTGTGGTATACAAAGGAAAAGTCCCTGTTCCATTCTTTGTGAGGACCGGTGAATACATGGATCTCCTGGTTCTGGATCTCCTTTTCCAACAGACGGATGGAGATAACAGCCATACAGTTGTTGATCTGTATGGCATTTTTTATGGAATCAGGGGTGCTCTCCTCAAAGACTGTGTGGATATCAAGGCCGTGGCGGACAATGAAATTTTCAAACAGCTCTCTTGTGCCGCTGCCGGGCTCTCTCTTTACAAAATCGTGTCCGTTCAGCTCATTGATAAATAAGGTATGACGGCCATAAAAAAGATGGTCTTGGCCGCATGCAAGCACAAGCATGTCATCTATAAGGGGAATGCTGACCAGATCGCGGCTTTTGACCCTGCCCTCCACGATGCCCACATCCAGTTCCATGTTCAGAAGCTTCTGTTCTATGATCTGCGTATTATTCATATAAGAATAAATATCAAGGTCCGGCTGTTCCTTTTTCAGGTCCCGGACTACTTTAGAGAGGATACCGCTGCCAAGGGTAATGGTGCCGCCGATGCGGATCTTCTCCCGCCGGTTTTCCTTTCGCATGCTCTCCTCAAGGCTTTCAAACTGTGTGACAAGCTGTTTGGCAGTGATATAGAGGGTTTTGCCGTCCTCTGTGATATATAGTTTTTTAGAGAGACGTTCAAAGAGCAGGGTCCCATAGTGTTCCTCCAGTTCCCGGATAGCCTGGCTGACGGAGGGCTGGGTGATGAAAAGCTGTTCCGCGGCCAGGCTCATCTTTCCCGCCTCTGCTACAGCCAGAAATATTTTCAGATGTCGGATTGTCATAACGAATCTCCTTTATCATAGGTAAAACCTATTAATTATATAATATTATATTACTTTTCTTATACATGTACAAGTGCTATACTGGATATAAAGCTAAGGAAAATAATTCCTGCTGCTGATCGCACAACACTATCCCGCGAACAGTAACGAATCCTTGGTCACTGTTCGCAGGCAGGTCTGCAGATCCTAACGATTTCGGAACGGTAACGGAGACGGGAGCAGGGACCGGATAACATGAAAAGCAAATTTGAGAAAAGAAGGTATGGGCTATGAAGGTATTGATCATCGGCGGTGTAGCCGCAGGTACAAAGGTAGCAGCAAAACTGAAAAGAGAAAGCAGAGAAACAGAAGTTCTGATTCTGACCAAGAGTGAAGACATATCTTATGCAGGATGCGGGCTTCCTTATTATGTAGGGGATGTCATTCATGAGAGAAGCCAGTTGATCGTCAACACACCTCAGAAATTTGCAAAACTGACAGGAGCAGAAGTTGAGACAAGTATTGAGGTGACAGGGCTTGACCGTGAGGGCAGAAAGGTAACTGCAAAAGACCTGAAATCCGGTGAGACAAAAGAATATACATATGATAAACTGGTAATAGCAACAGGTGCGTCTCCGGTTGTACCGCCCCTTCCGGGACTGGATATGAAAAATGTATTTCTTATGAGAACTCCTGATGATGCGGAAGCGCTCAGAAAAGCAGCGGAGTCGGGGGAAATTAAGCGAGCAGTGATCGCAGGCGGTGGATTTATCGGTCTGGAAGTTGCAGAGAATCTTCAGAGCCGCGGTATCCGCACTACAGTTCTGGATATGCTCCCTCACATTATGCCGGGATTTGATCCGGAGATGGCAGAGTTTGTGGAGAATCATCTGGCAGACCAGGGGATCATGACACTTCTGGATACAAAGCTAGAGGGTGTGGAAGGCAGCGGAACGGTTGAGAAGGTTAAAACATCCAGAAGAGCCATCAAAGCCGACGCTCTGGTACTCTCCCTTGGTATCCGTGCAAATACCGCATTCCTGGCTGATACAGGCATTGAGCTTGCACCGAACAGGACCGTTCTGGTAGATGACCATATGAGGACCAATGATGAGAATATTTACGCTCTCGGGGACTGCTCCATGATCACTAACCGCATGACACATGCCAGGGCATGGTCACCTATGGGTTCCTCAGCCAACATTGAGGGCAGGATCGCGGCACAGAATATTGCCGGTGCGGATGTTTCCTATCCCGGTGTTCTGGGAACAGGTGTGGTAAAACTGCCGGGTCTGAATGCGGGGCGTACAGGACTTACAGAGCAGGCGGCAAAGGATGTGGGACACGATGTGGTTTCCGTTGTGGCTGTAGTGGATGACAAGGCTCATTATTATCCGGGAGCGGGTTCTTTCCTGGTTAAGATGATTGGGGATAAAACAACAGGTGAGTTCCTGGGGATCCAGGTTCTTGGAAAAGGCGCTGTGGATAAGATGGTGGATATTGCTGTAGCGGCACTGAGTCTGAAGGCCACGGTGCAGCAGCTGGAGCATCTGGATTTTGCTTACGCACCGCCATTCTCAACTGCCATCCATCCGTTTGCACACTGCATCAATATTCTTCTGAACAAGATGTCCGGTTCGTTCGAGACCTTTACTCCGGTTGAGTTTGCAGAGGGAATGGCAGAAGGTTATAAGGTGATTGACGCTTCCCTGAAACCAACCCTGGAAGGTGTGGAGTTCATGAACCTGGAGGAAGTTGACGGAGAAGTGGAAGGCCACAGCAAGGATGAGAAAATGCTTCTGGTATGTGCAAAAGGAAAGAGGGCATACATGCTGCAGAACCGCCTGAAATCTTATGGGTATACCAATACAAAGGTTCTGGAAGGCGGAAGTACCTTTAACGGGGAAGATTTGACGGAAGACTGACAAAATGAGCAAGATTAACAACAGGATCGCACAGGACAGGCAAGGCCATAAAAGATAAAAAGTTGGAGGAAATTAAAATGGCAACATTAACAGTGAGCAAGGACGATGAAAAAAGAGTAAAAGCCCTGGGCTTTTTGAGCAACAAGGGAACGGACAATTTTTCCGCCAGGATTATCACAAAAAACGGAAAGATCACAGCAGAACAGCAGATTTGTATTGGGGAGGCAGCAAAGCTGTACGGCAACGGTGCAGTTACATATACCACACGTCTTACTATTGAAGTACAGGGAGTTCCCTATGAGAAGATTGACGAGTTCCGTGCCTATATCCAGAAATGCGGGCTGGACACAGGCGGTACCGGTTCCAAAGTGCGCCCTGTGGTTTCCTGTAAAGGAACTACCTGCCAGTATGGTCTTTTAGATTCCTTTGGTCTTTCAGAGGAGATCCATGATGAGTTTTATACAAATTGGCATGATGTAAAACTGCCTCATAAATTCAAAATCGCTGTGGGCGGATGTCCAAACAACTGCGTAAAGCCGAACCTGAATGACCTGGGTATCGTTGGTCAGCTCATTCCAAACTATGATGAGGATATGTGCAGCGGATGTAAAAAGTGCGGAGTTGTGAAAGCCTGTCCTATTGATGCCGTAAAGTTAGTTGACGGCGTTATGGAACTTGACAGGGACAAATGTATCAATTGCGGACGCTGTATCGGCACCTGTCATTTTGATGCTATCGAGGACGGTACTTATGGTTATAAGATTTACCTGGGCGGTAGATGGGGAAAGAAAATTGCCATTGGTAAGCCTATGAGCAAAATTTTCACAACTAAAGAAGAGCTTATGAGCTTGATTGAGAAAACACTGCTTCTGTACAGGGAACAGGGTAAGACAGGAGAGCGTTTTTCAGATACCATTGAGCGTCTTGGATTTGAGAATGTGGAAGCGCAGCTTATCTCCGATGAGATCCTGGAGAGGAAAGAGGAAATCCTTTCCGCCAAGCTTCATGAGGTGGGCGGAGCTACCTGCTAATAAGGAGAGTCTGACATAAACTGTGAATAGTGATAACTGTTTTTTGCATTGACAAAAGAATTATGGATTGCTATGATTAATAGCAAAGAAACAAAGAGGGTATCTTTTACAGACACCCTCTTTTTTCTCTGCGGACCGGATATGGAATTATGCTGTCCGGAGGAAAAGAAAAAGGAGAACACAGGATACAAAGCAAAGGAGGCAGCGGTGATGAAATTTACAAAGATGCAGGGAATCGGCAATGATTATGTGTATGTAAACTGTTTTCAGGAGACAGTGGAAGATCCGTCTGAAGCGGCAAGAAAGGTCAGTGACCGGCATTTCGGCATTGGATCTGACGGGTTGATTCTGATCAAACCTTCAGAGAATGCGGATTTTGAGATGGAGATGTATAACGCGGACGGCAGCCAGGGTGCTATGTGCGGCAACGGCATCCGCTGTGTGGCAAAATATGTGTACGACTACGGACTGACGGATAAGACAAGGATCAGTGTGGATACCAAAAGCGGAATCAAATATCTGGATCTGACTGTGAAAAACGGCAGGGTGGCCCAGGTGAAAGTGAATATGGGAAAGCCGGAGTTTTACACGGAAAATATTCCCATGAAGCATAAAAAAGAAAAAGTCATCCGGGAGCCTCTGGCTGTCGATCAGCAGGTCTACGAGGTGACTGCGGTTTCCATGGGAAATCCCCATGCAGTTGTGTTCATGGATGATGTAAAAGGGCTGGATATTAAAGAGATCGGCCCGTATTTTGAGAAACACCAGGCATTTCCTGAGGGAGTCAACACAGAGTTTGTCCGGGTCCTGGATGAGAAGACCGTGGAGATGCGGGTTTGGGAGAGAGGCAGCGGGGAGACCCTGGCCTGCGGAACCGGAGCCTGTGCAGTGGCGGCGGCCTGTGTGATGAACGGATATACAGAGGAGGAGGTAACGGTAAAACTGCTGGGCGGCGACCTGAAGATTTTCTGGGACAGGAAAGAGAATACCATTTACATGACAGGTCCGGCGGAAGTGGTTTTTGACGGTACGATTGAACTATGAGATTTAGCATGACAACAGAGGACAAGCGGTTCTACAGAAATGTGCTGAGCCTTGTCATGCCTATGGCACTTCAAAACCTGATCAACGTGGGGGTTACATCCACGGACGTTATCATGCTGGGAAGAGTGGGAGAGACTGCCCTTTCCGGCGTTTCCCTGGCTAACCAGGTGTATTTTATATTGTCCCTGATCTTCTTCGGGCTTACCTCAGGGGCTTGTGTGCTGACTGCCCAGTATTGGGGAAAACATGATACCAGAACCATTGAGAAGGTTATGGGCATGTCTTTTCGGATCGCCATTTTGTCTGCTGCAGTATTTACGGCGCTGGCTGTGTGTGTGCCGGACCTGCTGATGCGGATCTTTACCTCAGATGAGGCGATCATTGCGGAGGGCGTGAGTTATCTGCGGATCGTGGCATTTTCATACATACTTGCAGCGTTTACCAATGTATATCTGAACATAATCAGAAGTATTGAGCGTGTGGTCATCGCCACGGTGGTGTACGCCACATCCCTGTCTGTGAATATTATACTGAATGCAATATTTATCTTCGGCCTTTTTGGGGCGCCGGCTCTTGGGGCAGCAGGTGCGGCTATCGGCACGCTCTGCGCCAGGGCTGTGGAGGTTATCATTGTGGTATATTATGCGCGGAAGAAAAATGATGTGGTCCTCATACGCATCAAAGACATGTTTAAGAGATATAAATGGCTGGAAAAGGATTTTTTCGTGTATGCGTTTCCGGTGCTTCTCAACGAATTTGCCTGGGGCGCGGGTATGGCTGCAATCTCCTCCATTGTGGGGCATCTGGGCAGCGCCTCTGTGGCGGCGCATTCCGTGGCACAGGTGTGCAGACAGTTGTCCATGGTCATTGCCTTTGGTATCTCCAACGCAACGGCCATCATGATAGGCAAGGCGATCGGAGAGAAGAAAGAGGAGCTTGCCAGGGACTATGGAAACCGGTTTGCCAAGTTGTCCCTCTTGTTTGGGGCAGCGGGAGGTATCCTGATCCTGATCATCTCGCCCTTTGTGTGCAATATGCTGAAACTGACGCCTCTGGCAAAATCCTATCTTCAGGTCATGATGGTGATCATGTCCTACTATGTGGTGGGGCAGTCCTTTAACTCTACTTTAGTGGTGGGCGTGTTCAGAGCCGGGGGAGATACCATGTTCGGGCTGTTTTTGGATGTGGGGATCATGTGGCTCTGCTCTATTTTTGCTGCGGCTGTGGCAGCCTTTGTGATACATGTGCCCATGCCATGGGTTTACATAATATTGTGCAGCGATGAGGTGATAAAAGTGCCGTTTTCCTGGAAACGGTATAAAAGTTATAAATGGCTTAATAATATTACGCGGTAGAAAATGCAGAGGCCACAGGGCTTTGGTGGGGATATTGGATTAAATTCGTCAAGAATTTGTGCAATATTCCCACTTCCATTTCAAAGAGAAACATGATATACTTTGTGATACAAAATCTGGTAATAACAAAACAATAAAATAATAAGTGACACAAGATGTAGTGCTGCAATGAGGAGAAGGCAATGATTTATGTAATTAAGAAAGACGGAACAAAAGAAGAATTTGACGTACAGAAAATAGTCAGAGCAGTCAATAAATCCGCGGAAAGAATTATGTACAGCTTTACAGAGCAGGAGATTGACTTTCTGTGCAGATACGCCACAGATAAGGCAGAGTCCCTGGGAAAGGACCAAATCACCATCCAGGGGATGCACAATATCGTGGAGGGAGCACTGGAGCAAGTGAATCCTGCAGTTGCCAAGAGCTACCGGGATTACAGAAATTATAAGCATGATTTTATCCACATGATGGACGAGGTGTATACCAAAAGCCAGTCTATCCGTTATATCGGTGACAAGAGCAATGCCAATACGGACAGTGCTTTGGTTGCGACCAAGAGGAGCCTGATCTTTAATGAACTGAACAAGGAATTGTACCGGAAATTCTTCATGAACCGCAATGAGCTGCAGGCATGTAAGGACGGCTATATTTACATTCATGACCAGTCCGCAAGGCTGGATACCATGAACTGCTGTCTTTTTGACGTGGCAAATGTGCTGAGGGGCGGATTTGAGATGGGGAATGTGTGGTACAACGAACCGAAGACACTGGACACCGCTTTTGATGTTATGGGAGATATTATTCTGAGTACAGCTGCCCAGCAGTACGGCGGTTTTACTGTGCCCGAGGTGGATAAGATACTTGCCCCTTATGCAGAGAAAAGCTACACAAAATACAGAGAAGAATTTTTAAAATATGTGGACCCGGAGTGGGAACACGCGCTGGAGAAAGCGGAAACGTACGCATATGACAAGGTACAGCGGGATTTTGATCAGGGATGGCAGGGTATTGAGTACAAGCTCAATACCGTGGGTTCCTCCAGAGGAGATTACCCATTTGTGACAGTGACGCTGGGACTGGGAACCAAGCGGTTTGAAAAGATGTGCAGTATTTCCCTTCTCAATGTACATAAAGAGGGACAGGGAAAAGCAGGCCACAGGAAACCGGTGCTGTTTCCGAAGATTGTCTTTTTATATGATGAGGAGATCCACGGGGAGGGCGGCACCAGTGAGGATGTGTTCGAGGCCGGTATTGCGTGCTCAGCCAAAACCATGTATCCGGACTGGCTGTCCATGAGCGGGAAAGGCTATATTTCCAGTATGTACAAAAAGTATAAAAAGGTGATCAGCCCCATGGGATGCCGCGCCTTTTTAAGCCCCTGGTATGAGCGGGGCGGTATGACACCTGCGGATGACCGGGATGTGCCCGTGTTTGTGGGAAGGTTCAATGTGGGGGCTGTCAGCCTGCATCTGCCCATGATCCTGGCAAAGGCCAGAGCGGAGAACCGTGATTTTTATGAGGTGCTTGACTTCTACCTGGAAATGATCCGCCAGCTTCATATCAGAACTTATGACTATCTGGGGGAGATGAAGGCATCCACCAATCCGCTGGCATACTGTGAGGGCGGATTTTACGGAGGCAGTCTAAAGCCCTCTGACAAGATAAAACCCCTTCTGAGACCTATGACAGCCTCCTTTGGCATCACTGCCCTCAACGAGCTGCAGGAGCTGTACAACGGAAAGTCCATCCGGGAGGACGGTGCCTTTGCCCTGGAGGTCCTTCAGTATATCAACAATAAGGTGAGCCAGTTCAAGGAGGAGGACGGCAATCTGTACGCGATCTACGGCACCCCGGCAGAGAGCCTGTGCGGTCTGCAGGTGGAACAGTTCAGAAAGATGTACGGCATTGTGGAGGGCGTGTCGGACCGCCCCTATGTCAGCAACAGTTTCCACTGCCATGTGACAGAGGAGATCACCCCCATTGAGAAGCAGGACTGTGAGGGCCGTTTCTGGGAGCTGTGCAACGGCGGCAAGATCCAGTATGTGCGCTATCCCATCGGGTACAATACAGACGCGATCCGGGCGCTGGTGAGAAGAGCCATGACGCTGGGATATTATGAGGGTGTGAATCTCTCCCTGGCTTACTGTGATGACTGCGGCCATGAGGAGCTGGAGATGGATGTGTGCCCGATCTGCGGGTCCACAAACCTGACTAAGATTGACAGGATGAACGGGTATCTGTCGTACAGCCGTGTACATGGTGATACCAGGCTGAACACTGCCAAGATGGCGGAAATCGCAGAGCGCAGATCCATGTAAAGCACAGAGATGACGGACAAGGATAAGGCTGCCCTTTTGGGGCGGCCTTTTGTGTGGTTTTTTGAGGTTTTGTGATGTTTTTCCATTCCCTTTTTTTTAGAAGTGTGGTACGATTAATTCGATTTCGTTTTGTGCGGAAATCGGGAAAAGAGTAAGACACAGGGGAGAGAAAGGACGAAACAACATGAACTCTTATAATTATTTACTGGACCTGGCGCTTATATTACTGAGCACCAAGGTTTTTGGACTTCTTACCAGGAAAGTCAGGATGCCTCAGGTGGTGGGCGCCCTGCTTGCGGGACTGCTTTTGGGGCCGGCCTGTTTTGGGATACTGAAGCAGACGGAGTTTATCCACGAGGTGTCGGAGATTGGTGTTATTGTGCTGATGTTCTGCGCAGGCCTGGAGACAGATATTGATGAGCTGAAAAGGAGCGGCAAGGCCTCTTTTGTCATTGCCCTTTTAGGTGTGCTGGTTCCGCTTGCGGGAGGATTTGGTGTAGCCTGGTTCTTCAACCGTCCGGGCATGATAGCATCCAATGCGTCAGCAAGTATTATGCTGCAGAACATTTTTATCGGTGTCATTCTGACAGCGACCAGTGTGAGCATATCTGTGGAAACCTTAAAAGAGATGGGTAAATTAAACACCAAGGCAGGAAATGCCATTCTGGGCGCTGCCATTATTGATGATGTGCTGGGTATTATCGCATTGACCGTCATCACAAGCCTGGCGGATTCCAGCGTGAATGTGGTGGTTGTATTTGCAAAAATCGTGGGATTCTTCGTGTTTGTAGGCGTTGGAGGCTATGTGCTTCACATTATCTTTAAAAAGTGGGTGAAGGGTTATGAGAGGGACCTGCAGCGGTTCGTCATCATCTCCTTTGTTATCTGTCTGCTCTTTTCCTATTGTGCAGAGAAATTTTTCGGAGTCGCAGACATTACAGGGGCATTTTTTGCAGGTCTGATCATCACCAAGACAACGCACACCAATTACATTGCAAGACGGTTTGGGATTTTGTCATATATACTGCTGTCACCGGTGTTTTTTGCCAGCATTGGTATTCAGGTGGAGCTTCCGGATATGAGCCCCATGATCATCACGTTCGCAGTGGTTCTGGTTATTGTGGCAGTGCTCACAAAGATCGTGGGCTGCGGTGTGGGCGCTAAAGTCTGTCAGTATAAGAACAAGGACTGTGTCCGCATCGGCATGGGCATGGTATCCAGAGGCGAGGTGGCCCTCATTGTTGCCGCAAAGGGCAATGCAGTAGGTCTGATGTCCTCCGCCCTTCTGGGGCCGATCGTGGTGGTGGTAGTTATCACAACGATCATTTCACCTATTCTGCTCAAGATGACCTTCAGTGAGAAGAGCGGCAAGGCAGAATATCAGGAGAATGAATACGCAAAACATATAGAAGAAGCCCAGGAGGCTGGAAAAAGTGATGCGTCCCGTTACGTGGGCGGGAAGCAGCAGGGAAAATAGAAACGGAAGGAAGTACAACAGATGAAGCTGAATCAGGCGGATATATTGCGGAATTACCGCATAACCAGCGTTCAGGAGCAGGAAAAAATCCAGCGGCGGCTGGAGGCACTGGGAATTCTGGAGGGAACAAAGGTAGTAGTCCTGAACAGAAAGCACAATGGTTCCACTATTATCAAGGTGAGAGGGACCAGATGGGCGCTTGGCAATGAGATCGCGGAGGGAATAGAAGTGGAGGAGCTTGGAGGATGAAAGAGGAAATTCGCGTAGGCTTTGCAGGCAATCCAAACTGCGGCAAGACCACTTTATTTAACGCATATACAGGGGCAAACCTGAAGGTTGCCAACTGGCCGGGTGTCACGGTTGAGAAAAAAGAGGGGGAGACATCCTATAAAGGGCAGAAGATGAGGCTGATCGACCTGCCCGGCATTTACAGTCTGACCTCCTACTCTATGGAGGAGATGGTATCCCGGAAGGTTATTCTGGGCGGTGAGGTGGATGTGATCGTAAATGTTGTGGACGCCTCCGCTCTGGAAAGGAATCTGTACCTGACTCTGCAGCTTCTGGAGCTGGGTAAACCGGTTATCCTGGCTCTTAATATGATGGATATTGTGGAGGAGCGGGGAATGGAGCTGGACCTTCACAGACTTCCGGAAATGCTGGGCAATATTCCGGTGGTACCTGTGTCTGCCAGAAAAAGGAGCGGCCTGGATGTACTTCTGCACGCAGTCAAGCATCATTATGAGGAGCCTGTGGCTGACCCGGTTGTCACATACAGTCCGGATATTGAGAGAAAGATCCTGGAAGTGTCCAAGCGTATTGCAGCGGAACATCCTGACAGTGAAAATATCCGCTGGCACAGTATAAAGATCCTGGAAAATGATGAGCAGATATTCAAGGAGCATCCCATTGATGTGTCTGACCTGATCGACAGGGATTATGAAAAACAGATTATTAATCAGAAATATGAATATATAGAGTCAGTTCTGGAAGAATGTGTTTTCTATAAGGGAAACAGGGAATCCCTGACAGAGAAATCGGACAGGGTTTTGACCCATCCCGTCTGGGGAGTTCCGGTATTCCTGGGAATTATGGCCATGGTGTTTTTTCTCACATTTACAGTGGGAGATGCAGTTAAGGGATTGTTTGAATCCTGGATGGATCTGGCCTTTACTGTGGCAAGAAACACGCTGGAAAACCTGGGGACTGCGGACTGGCTCGTCTCGCTGATGGTGGACGGCATCATGACTGGTGTAGGCGGTATCCTGACCTTTCTGCCTAATATCTTTATCCTGTTTCTGGCTCTGGCCTTTCTGGAGGACAGCGGCTATATGGCACGTGTAGCCTATGTCATGGACGGGATTATGGGAAGGGTGGGACTTTCCGGCAAGGCGTTTCTTCCCATGGTGCTGGGCTTTGGGTGTACGGTTCCCGCTGTCATGGCATCCCGGACGCTGGAAAACCAGGAGGACAGGAAGAAGACCATACTTCTGACACCGTTTATGTCCTGTTCGGCAAGGCTGCCTATTTACGTTCTGTTTGCGGATATGTTCTTCGGAAAGTTTGCCATGATCGCAGCTTTTTCCCTCTATGCTCTGGGACTTCTGATGGCCATAGCCATAGCGCTGGTTATAGGAAAGGTGTGGAAGAGCAGTGAGAAGGCAACCCTTCTGATCGAACTTCCTGATTATAAAATACCTAATGCCAGGACGATCCGGATATATGTATGGGAAAAGGTGAAAGATTATCTGACAAAAGCAGGTACAACCATTTTTGTCGCCTCTATTGTTATCTGGTTTATTTTAAATTACGGTATCCATGGCATGACCGCGGATGTGACACAGAGCTTTGGCGCCCAGATTGGAAAAGTGGTGGCACCGCTGCTGGTTCCTGCGGGTCTGGGTACATGGCAGATCGTGGTGGCGCTGATCTCAGGCCTGTCTGCCAAAGAGGTGGTAATATCCAGTTTTTCCGTGCTCTACGGTGTGAACAACGTAAACTCCGTCCAGGGTATGGCAGTGCTCAGCGCTTCCCTGGGTACTGTGGGGTTCGGCGCGCTGAATGCCTACTCCCTGATGGTGTTCTGTCTGCTGTATACACCGTGTGTGGCTACACTGGCCACGATCAAGAGGGAAACGAGGTCTTGGGCCTGGACTTTAAAAATGGTGTTGTTTCAGCTTATACTGGCATACGCGGCATCTGTGCTGGTATTCCAGGTGGGAAGTTTGTTCCTGTAGTACTAGTGACAATCGTTTAAGGATCATATATAGTGGGGGTGCTGTATCGGGCTTCGCAGGGAGCTTTTGGGTGCGGCACCTCCTTTGAATAGGAGGAAATATGGCAGTTACCATTATACTTGCTGCTGCGGTGTCAGCCTATGCCGGGTTTGTGATCCGAAAAAAGGTGAAAGATATAAAAAAAGGTAAATTCTGCAGCTGCAGCGGCAGTTGTTCGGACTGCGGCAGAGGCTGCGGGGGACCAAAAAAGAAGGTGGATGCGTCATGAAGATCATGCTTATGGCAGTAAATGCCAAATATATACATTCTAATCTGGCGGTGTACAGCCTGCAGTCTTATGCGGCCGGGCATGGGATCCGGGCAGATATTGCAGAGTATACTATTAATCAGCAGAAGGATGAGATCCTGCGGGGTGTATACAGGCAGAAACCGGATGTACTTTGTGTATCTTGCTATATCTGGAACATTTCCTATGTAAAAGAGCTTATGGGAGATGTGAAAAAGATTCTGCCGGATACGGATATCTGGGTGGGCGGACCGGAGGTTTCTTTTGATGCGGAGACATTTTTAAAGGGCTGTCCCTGGGCCTGCGGTGTTATGTGCGGGGAGGGGGAGGAGACTTTTCTGGAACTGGCCTCCCATTATGTGCAGCAGACAGGGAGCATGGAAGACATTCAGGGGATTGTTTACAGACAGGGCGAAGACATGGTAAAGACTGACCAAAGGCCTATCATGGATATGGACAAACTGGTATTTCCTTATGGGGATATGTCCTTGTTCTCCCATAAGATCATCTACTACGAGAGCAGCCGAGGCTGTCCTTTTTCCTGCAGCTACTGTCTGTCCTCCATTGATAAAAAGCTGCGGTTCCGCAGCCTGGACCTGGTACTTGATGAACTGCAGTTTTTCCTGGATCAAAGGGTGCCTCAGGTGAAATTCGTGGACCGTACATTCAACTGTAAAAAAGAACATGCCATGGCTGTCTGGACATACATCAGGGACCATGACAACGGGGTAACAAACTTCCACTTTGAGATCGCTGCTGATTTGCTGACAGAGGAAGAAACAAGTCTGATCTCCACTATGCGGCCCGGACTGATCCAGCTTGAGACCGGGGTGCAGTCCACCAATGAAAAGACTATCCGGGAAATACGGAGAAAGACCAGTTTTGATAAAATTGAGGAGACTGTAAAGAAAGTGCAGAAGGGGCAGAATGTGCATCAGCATCTGGATTTGATCGCAGGCCTTCCTTTTGAGGATTACAAAAGCTTCTGCCAATCCTTTGATCAGGTTTACAGCCTCAGGCCCCAGCAGCTTCAGCTTGGGTTTCTGAAGGTATTAAAAGGCTCTTATATGTATGAGAAGGCAGAGGCGTACGGATGTGTCTATCAGGAGACAGAACCCTATGAAGTCCTGAGGACCGACTGGATTTCCTATGGGGATATTTTGAAATTAAAAGGTGTGGAGGAGATGGTGGAGGTTTATTATAACAGCAGCCAGTTTATCCGCACAGTGACAGCTATGGAAGAGCTGTTTGCAGATGCCTTTTCCATGTATGAGGCTCTGGCAGCGTTTTATGATGAAAAGGGATACCGGGGAATTTCCCACACGCGTATCCGGAGGTATGAAATACTTCTGGAATATCTGGAGGAGAGGCAGCAGGTGGATATGGCGTATTTCCGGGAACTGATGCTGTTTGACCTGTATGCCAGGGAAAACCTGAAGACTAGGCCTGCCTGGGCAAGTGACATGGCGCCCTATAAGAAAAAAGTACTGGAGTTCTACAAAAAAGAGGAGGAAGCCCCGGTTCTCCTTGGGGACTACAAAGGATATCAGGCCAGGCAGACCATGAAAATGACCCATCTGGAAGTTTTCCACTACGATATAATGCGCGTTAGTGAGAAGCGTGCCTGCATTGGGCGAACGGCGGATGGCGATGAAGCGTTGCCTGCAAGAGGGGAGTTCCCGGTACTTTTTGATTACCAGAAACGGAACCCGCTGACCTATGATGCCGCCATGTACGCGGCTGACCTGCAGCTATAAATGGGGACCGGGCCAGGCGTGGACAGCAACGGTAAATGTTTTGCCGGGAAAAGGCTTTTAAAAATTAAGGAGATGACCATGACAAAAAGGACAAAAGAGATACTTGATAAACTGGATGAAGTCTATACAACAGAATATAAATGTTATCTGAACCATGAAAATCCGGGCCAGCTTCTGATAGCTACCATGTTAAGCGCCCAGTGTACAGATGCCAGGGTTAATATAGTGACAAAGGATTTATTTAAAAAGTACCCGGATATGCAGGCATTTGCCCATGCGGACCTGAAGGAGCTGGAGCAGGATATTAAGCCCACAGGATTCTATCACAACAAGGCAAAGAATATTATAGGATGTGCGCAGATGGTCTGTGAAAAATACGGCGGTGAGGTGCCGGGCACCCTGGAGGAGCTGACACTGCTTCCGGGAGTGGGGCGTAAGACCGCCAATGTCATCCGGGGAAATATTTTTCATGAGCCCAGTGTTGTGGTGGATACCCATGTAAAACGGATCTCCAAACGCCTGGGATTCACAAAAGAGGAGGACCCCGAAAAGATTGAGTTGGATCTTATGAAGGTTCTGCCAAAAGAACACTGGATTCTCTATAATATACAGATCATCACCTTTGGACGGCAGATCTGCTTTGCCAGAAGTCCAAAATGTGAGGATTGTTTTTTGACAGATTACTGTAAAGAATATAAAGAACGACAAAAAAAGAAAAGGAAAAAGTAACAGAGCAGCAGGTCTGAACAATAACGGTCCGGACACTTACTGAGCAGTTACAGGGGTATTAAGGATATGGATGCATATATAGCTCTGGACCTGGAGACTACGGGCTTGTCACCCAAATCAGACAGAATCCTGGAAATAGGCGCTGCCAGGGTGGTGAATGGAATTGTGGAGGAAAGATGCAGCACACTCATTGATCCAAGAATGGAGATTCCGGAAAAGGTCACAGAACTGACGGGAATCACTGAGGATATGGTGGTGGGGATGCCGGAAATAAAAGATGTGGTGGCAGGTCTTGTTGCCTTCTGCGGTGACCTGCCGCTTTTGGGGCATAATATTATGTTTGACTACAGGTTTGTAAAGCACAGCGCAGTCAACAGCGGCCTTACCTTTGAGGCGGAGGGAATGGATACTCTGAAAATTTCCAGAGCGCTGCTTGCCGACCTTCCAAGCCGCAGCCTGCAGAGTCTCCGCTTACACTATGGGATTCCCCAGGAGAATGCCCACAGGGCACTGGACGACGCACTGACAACACACCTTCTGTATCAGAGGCTGAAACGTGAGTACGGCGAAGACAATGCAGAGCTATTTACACCCAAAAAACTGAATTACAAAGTTAAAAAGCAGGGACCTGCCACACAGGCACAAAAACGCCACTTGCAGGAATTAGTAAAATATCATAGAATAGAGCTTAGCATGGATGTGGAGAGCCTGACTAAAAATGAAGCCTCCAGACTGATAGATACGATTTTAGGGTGTTATGGAAAGATTATGAGGTGAAATGACAATGATGAATATGAATAATAAAAAAGTAAAACGCGTGGTTGCAGGTATTGTGGCAGGGATTCTGGTTCTGGCTATGGTTCTTCCCATGGCATTGTCCTTTTTAAACTGACAGACAGAGAGGACAGGGAACATGAAGATAGGAAAATTACCGGAACCGGTGTTGATCCGTTCCGTTTTAAAAGAAGTACAGCATAGAAGGCCGGAGGTCCTGGTCGGACCGGCAGTGGGACAGGACTGTGCGGTTTTGGAGCCGGCAAAAGGAGATGTGCTGGTATTCTCCTCTGACCCCATCACCGGGACCGTAAAGGATATCGGAAGCCACAGCGTGCATATCACAGCCAATGATCTGGCAGCTTCCGGGGCAGAGCCTCTGGGGATCATGGTGACGATACTTTTGACACCGGAGACAGAGGAAACACAGTTAAAAGAGATGATGCGGGGGCTGGAGGCAGCCTGTGAACAGTTGAATATTGAGGTTATGGGAGGGCACACGGAGATCACAGATGTGGTGAAGCAGCCCCTTATTTCCATAACAGGTGTGGGCAGAATTCCCAAAGAAGAGGTTTTGACCACCTCTGCGGCAATGCCCGGCCAGGATGTTGTCATAACAAAATGGATCGGACTGGAAGGTACTTCCATTGCTGCAAAAGAGAAAGAAGAAACTCTGCTGGAGCGTTTTGCCCCTTCTTTTGTGGAGACGGCGAAAAGGTTTGACCAGTATCTTTCCGTGGTGCCCGAGGCCAGAGTGGCAAAATCCTGGGGCGTTTCTGCCATGCATGACATTACAGAGGGCGGCGTGTTCGGTGCGCTCTGGGAGATGGGCAGCGGTTCCGGCACGGGTCTTGATATTGATCTGAAGAAGATACCCATCCGGCAGGAGACTGTGGAGGTGTGTGAGGTGCTGGGGCTGAACCCTTATATCCTCATGTCCAGCGGTTCCATGCTGATAACCACAGATGACGGGTTTGGTCTGGTCAGAAAGCTGGAGCAGGCGGGAATTCATGCAGCAGTGGTGGGAAAAGTCACGGACAGCAATGACAGGATCCTGAGAAATGGTGAGGATACCAGATATCTGGATAAACCCCAGAGTGACGAGCTTTATAAAATATATCTTGGATAAAAGTCCGCAGACGGACCGGAAAGAGTCCGGGCGGAAAAAGAGGCGAAACAATTATGGCAAAACTTAACATTGTACTTTTCGAGCCGGAGATTCCGGCAAATACAGGAAATATCGGGAGAACCTGTGTTGCCACAGGCACCAGGCTGCATTTGATCGAGCCTTTGGGGTTTATGCTGAATGAAAAGTCGATCAAACGCGCAGGAATGGACTACTGGAAGGACCTGGATGTGACCACCTACATGAATTATGAGGATTTCCTGGAGCGCAATCCGGGTGCCAAAATATACATGGCAACAACAAAAGGCCCTCAGACTTATGTGGATGTCCAGTATGAGGAGGACTGTTACATTATGTTCGGCAAAGAGAGTGCCGGGATTCCTGAGGAGATCCTTCTGGAAAACCAGGAGACAGCCATCCGTATCCCTATGATTGGAAATATCCGTTCTCTGAATCTGGCTAATTCCGTGGCTATCGTACTCTATGAGGCGCTGCGGCAGAACCATTTTGACCATATGCAGATGGAGGGACATCTGACGAAATACGACTGGAAACAATAGAAGGCATAAAAATAACAGGCAGCCCAAATCAGTATGATCCACTGTATTTGGCTGCCTGTTGTTTTTAGCTTTTGTTTTCGGTTCCTTTAGAAAGAGTGAAGATAAATTCCGTTCCCACGCCCTCTGTGCTTATGACATTGATATGCTGGTTATGGGAATTGATGATCTCTTTGACAATGGATAGTCCAAGTCCGGTGCCTTTTCTGTCCTTGCCTCTTGAGGGGTCGGTTTTGTAGAAGCGGTCCCAGATTTTCGGAAGGCTGCTTTTGGGGATACCACAGCCGGAGTCCTTTACAGAGACAAATACAGTCTCATGTTTGATAGTGGTTTCCACCTTGATGACGGAATCTGCGGGGCTGAATTTGATGGCATTGTCAATGAGGTTATAAAGGACCTGCTGGATCTTGCCCATGTCTGCGGAAACATACAGGGTCTGGCCTGTGAGCAGCAGTTCAACGGAAATGCGCTTTTCCCGGCAGGTGCCCTCAAAGGCGGCAGCAGTGGTCTTGATGGTATTGTTGATATCAAAGTTCGTATAGTCCAGCATCCTACCTTTTTCGTCCATGTCGTTCAGGGTGAGAAGACTCTGGGTCAGTTTGTAGAGGCGGTCTGTCTCGTACACCACAATGTTCAGATATTTGGTCTGGAGTTCTGGGGGGATAGTGCCGTCCAGGATGGCCTCCGTATAGCCTTTGATGGAAGTCAGAGGGGAGCGGAAGTCATGCGAAACATTGGAGACGAATTTCCGCTGGTATTCTCCTGTCTTGTCAAGCTCATCGGACATATAATTCAGAGTCAGGGCAAGATAGCCCATCTCATCCCTGGTGTATACCGGGATATTGTGTTTCAGGTTACCTGAGGCGAACTGGTCCGCTCCCGCAATGATTTTCTTCAGGGGACGATAGACCATGAAGGAGAATACAGCCAGCATCAAAAGCATGACCAGAAAAATGATCAGGATCAGAATGTAAATAATATTCATGACATCATTTTCCTGCTCCTGCAGAATGGACATGGGCAGATGCATGGCAACATAGCCCTGAATGGACATTTTCCAGGTGACAGGCACCATGACGCTGAGATGGTCCTCCTCAAACTGGCTGTAAAATCTGCCGATCTGATAATAGGAGCCGCTGGAATGTCCGGGGTTGAAATGCTCTATGATCTTTTTTTCCTCCGCGGAAAAATCATCGGAGGTATTCAGAAGGATTTCACCATTGGGACTGATGAGCCAGATCTCCGCGTCCTGATAGATGGACAGGGTTTTCAGATTCATGGCGACACTGTCCAGGGAGGCCTGTTCCTGATAATATTTGGAGGCTCTGTTTTCCGCTATGGAGGCAGCCTCCCGGTATAAATCTCCGCTGTAGACATCTTCCAGGTGGTTTTCCACCATGGAGGGGCCTATCATGGAAACCGCAAAGAATCCCATGAACCCCAGGATCAGGAAAAATGCCACGAACTTGATATAAAGCGATTTTTTCATCCGTTTTTGACCTCGAATTTATAGCCAATACCCCATACGGTGCTGATGGACCAGGCGGGGTGGTCCTTTATTTTTTCTCTCAGACGTTTGATATGTACGTCCACGGTTCTTGTGTCTCCGATATATTCATATCCCCAGATGTGGTCCAAAAGCTGTTCTCTTGTGAAGACCTGATTGGGGGAAGCAGCCAGAAAGTAGAGAAGCTCCAGTTCCTTTGGCGGCATATCCACCTGTTTTCCGTAGTACACAACAGAATAGTTGGTCAGATTGATGGCCAGATCTGGATATTCCACATATTTGCCGGAAGGCTGGTTTCCGGGAGCCACGGTGGGCTGGTAGCGGCGGAGAACGGCTTTCACCCTTGCCACCAGTTCCTTAGAGTCAAAAGGCTTGATCATATAATCATCCGCGCCCAGCTCCAGTCCCAGCACCTTGTCAAAAATCTCCCCTTTGGCGGAGAGCATGATGATGGGAACATTGGATTTGTGACGGATCTCCCTGCAGACCTGATAGCCGTCCATGCCCGGAAGCATTAAATCAAGCAGGATGAGGTTGGGGCCAAAGGAGGCGAAGGCCTTCAGAGCCTCCTCCCCGTCATTGACGATCATGGTGTCAAAGCATTCTTTGGTGAGGTACAGAGAGATAAGCTCTGCAATATTGTTGTCATCATCAACGATCAGTATTTTCTGTTTCGCAGCCATTATATACCCCCTATGGTTTATTTCTTGAATTCTACTATGGTGACTCCGGCATCCCCTTCGCCGAATTCAGCCAGATGATAGTCTTTTACATATTTCAGGCGTTTCAGGTAGTTGTGTATCCCCTTCCTCAGGGCACCTGTGCCTTTTCCGTGGACAACGCGGACGCTGTTTAAGTGCGCCAGATATGCGTCATCCAGATATTTGTCCAGCTCTGCCACAGCCTCGTCCACGGTTTTGCCCAGCAGATTGATTTCTGTGCTGACAGAGGCGGATTTGTTCATTTTTATCTTGCCGGCTCCTGTTTTGGAAAGTGCCGGGCCTGTGATGACCGGTTCATCCAGGAGCTGCAGGTCGGAAATGTGTACCTTGGAGCGCAGGATGCCCATTTGTACAAAGAGCATTCCTTTGGCATCGGGTTTGGAGCTTACGGTTCCTTTAATATTCATACTCAGTACCTTGACGGAGTCGCCCAAAGATAAATCCTGGGGGCGGAGTGTGGAGGTCTTCTTAGGAGGTGTTTTAAGGGCAACCTTTTTACCTGCGGAATCCATTTTTTTGCGCAGTTCGGAACGTCTCTGCTCCAGTTCTTTGGCGGAGAGGGTTTCTTTACCTGCCTTGTTGAAAACTTTCATGGTCTGGTCTGCGTACTCCTTGGCCTCCCGCAGTACACGGTGTGCTTCCTCGTTGGCCTGGGCAAGGATCCGCTCTTTTCGCTGTTCCAGTTTGTCCTGTTTTTCTTCAAGCTGTGCCTTCAGGGCTTTGATCTCTTCTTTGTAGGAAGCGATTTCCTCCCGTTCCGTTTCAATTGTTATGCGGCTCTGCTCCAGGCTGGTCAGCACATCTTCAAAGGATTCATCCTCCTGGCTGATCTGCTCTTTGGCACGGTCAATAATATGTTCCGGCAGTCCAAGTTTGCCGGAGATGGCGAAGGCATTACTCTTTCCGGGAACACCTATGAGCAGACGGTATGTGGGACGCAGGGTCTCCACGTCAAACTCACAGGATGCGTTCTCCACACCGGGGGTGGAGAGGGCATAAACCTTCAGCTCACTGTAATGGGTAGTTGCCATAACACGCACGCCCCGCTCATGCAGGGAGGAGAGGATGGCGATCGCCAGAGCAGCGCCCTCTGTAGGGTCTGTTCCGGCACCCAGCTCGTCAAAGAGCACCAGGGAATCTTTGTCTGCCTTCTCAATAAAGCGCACTACATTGGTCATGTGGGAGGAGAAGGTACTGAGGCTCTGTTCAATGCTCTGCTCATCTCCGATATCTGCGTAGACTTCCTTAAAAACGCTGAGGCGGGAGTTGTCAAAGGCTGGTATGTGAAGGCCTGACTGCCCCATCAGGGTCAAAAGCCCAACTGTTTTTAAGGATACGGTTTTACCGCCTGTGTTGGGGCCTGTGACTACCAGCAGATCAAAAGATTGGCCCAGGCGCACGTCGATGGGGACCACCTGGTGCTTTTCAATGAGCGGATGGCGGGCTTTTTTTATGTCTATGATCCCATCCCGGTTGAAGACGGGTTCTGAGGCGTTCTGGGATTTCGCCAGCAGGGCGCGGGCAAAGATGAAATCCAGTTCCACCATGATTTTCAGGTTGTCGCCGATAAGTTCCAGATTTTCGGCAGCTAATTCGCTTAAGTTTGACAGCACGATCTCTATTTCCTGCTGTTCCTTGATCTCCAGTTCCCGCAGGTCATTGTTTAATTTTACTACAGCCATTGGTTCTACAAAAATAGTGGAGCCGGTGGAGGACTGGTCATGGATCATACCAGGTACCTGGCCTTTGTGCTCTGCTTTTACAGGGATACAGTAGCGGCCATTCCGCATGGTGATCACCGCATCTTGCAAATAAGAGCGGGAGCCGCCGTTCACAATGGAAGTAAGCTGGCTGTGTATTTTGTCGTTGGCGTTTTTCATGGAGCGCCGCACCTGGCGGAGTCCCGGACTTGCGTCGTCGGCGATCTCCTCCTCGGAGAGGATACAGCGCCTTATCTCTGCAGACAGGGGAGTCAGGGGCTGAAGTACCTCAAACATGCTGTCCAGGGAGTCTGTGCGGTCATCCTCGTTTTCCTTTCTGGAGTATGCTTTTGCCCGGTTTGTATTTTCCAGCAGGGAGCAGACAGCCAGCAGTTCGCCGGCGCCCAGGGTACTTCCCACTTCCAGGCGCTTTAAGGAGCCGCGGACATCCTTTACCCCGCCGAAAGACAGGCTGCCTTTCTGATAGACCCGGGCCAGGGCATCTGCAGTTTCCTGCTGCATCACTTCTATTTTTCCGATTTCATCCAGCGGAGCCAATTCCCGGCACAGGGCCTTTCCCATGGAACATGTGGCAAAGCTCTCCAGTTGTTCTATGATTTTGTGATACTCAAGAGTTTTTAATGCTTTTTCATTCATAAATTTCACCTTTTTTAGTATATCATTGATATGTCCGGTTCTGTGATGGCATACTATGGCCATGATACAGATATTCTTATTCTAACGCAAAATTGCTGGAAAGGAAAGGTGCATTTTATGAGTAGGAGAAATAATTTTCTCCTTCTTCACAAATTGTTCATATCTGTCTGATAAAATAATTAAAAGTTATTGCATCTTTTACAGAGCGGCAGGAGATGTGTTATGGATGATGAAAAAAAAGAAGATTTAAGGCACGGGGATGAAAAGCAGGAACAGGACAGTATAACAGATAATTATGAGTTTCTGAAAGAGACAATCAAAGAGCGCCCTATTGATAAAAAAAAGCTGGCCAGGCACGCCGGCTTTCTTGCAGCCGGAGGGGTTCTTTTTGGCCTTGCGGCGGCGCTGACATTTGCCTATGTGGAACCTAAAATAGAGAAAAACATGCAGCGCAAAGAGGTTCCTTATGTAAATATTCCGGGGGACGAAGAGCCCGGGACCCAGGAGGAAACGTCTTCTGAGGACAACGGGCAGGCGGAGCAGCAGACGGGAGACAATACAGGGGAGGACAGTCAGGCAGCCCAGGCGGAGTCCAGGGAGATGACCCTGGATGATTACGAGAACATGTATACAGAGATCCTGAAACAGGCGGAAGAGCCTAAGAAAGCCATGGTGACGGTGATTGGCAGCAAAAAGGACGAGGACTGGTTTCAGACGCCTTATGAGAACCAGATATCAGGTCTGATCGTGGCGGATAACGGGCAGGAGATGTTTATACTCACAGAATACAGGATCGTGGAGAATGTGGACCGGATCCAAGTGGTATTTTGTGACGGAAGCATGGTGGATGCCAGATTCCAGAAAGCGGATAAAAATACAGGTTTCACCATCCTGAAGGTTCCTGTGTCCGATATCCCGGCGGAGACAAAGGAAAGGATCATAACCGCACCTCTCGGAAATTCCTACGGATTAAATCAGGGGGAACCTGTTATTGCAATTGGAAGCCCGATGGGGTATAGTGATTCTATAGCTTATGGGGTGGTGACTTCCACCGCCAATTCTGTGTCAAAAGTGGACGCGGAGTACGGTATCCTCACAACGGATATTGTGGGGAGCGGAGACGGAAGCGGTATTCTGGTGAATCTGAAGGGAGAGGTTGTGGGTGTCATAGCCCAGTCCTTTGCCAAGGCGGACACAAAAAATATCATTACCGGTTTGTCCATTTCCCAGACGAAGGATCTGATCGAAAATCTGTCCAACAATAAGGATATTATCTATATGGGCGTCACGGGCCAGACCATCACCACAGAGATCTCTGAGAAAAAAGGCATTCCCAAAGGCGTTTTTGTGGAAGGCGTGGAGGTGGATTCACCGGCAATGCAGGCGGATATCCGGAATGCGGATGTGATCGTGGAGGTCAACAAAGAAAAGGTGGAGACAGTCAAAGGCTATCAGCAGCAGCTTAAATCCTGCAAAGCCGGTTCTGTCATAGAAGTCAAGGCAATGCGCCAGGGAACAGAAGGCTATGTGGAGGTCACTTTTGAAGTGACTCTGGGGGCATTATAAAAAGAAAGGATTCTGTGTGAAACAGACACACAGAACCGGCGGCGGAGTGCATTTGACCGCGCCGGTGGTTGAAATATGAGATTTATCAATGAACTGCACGAAGGCGAAAAGTTAGCGGGGATTTATCTGTGCAAACACAAGCAGCCGGCAGTCACAAAAAACGGAAAACCCTACGAAAATGTGATTTTACAGGACAAGACAGGCACCATTGATGCTAAAATATGGGATCCTAATTCTCTTGGGATTGATGATTTCGGTACATTGGACTATGTGGATGTTGTTGGTGATGTTACCAGCTTCCAGGGCGCTCTGCAGGTGAGCATCAAACGTGCCCGCAAAGCATCGGAGGGAGAGTATGAACCGGGAAATTATCTTCCGGTCAGCGACAAAAGTGTGGAGGCCATGTATGGGGAACTCCTGAATTTTGTAAGCAAAGTGAAGAATATCTATCTCTCCCGTCTTCTGCACAGCTTTTTTGCCGAGGATGAGGCCTTTATCAAGTTATTTAAGGGGAACTCCGCCGCGAAGACTGTGCATCATGGATTTATCGGAGGACTTTTGGAGCACACGCTGAGTGTAGTGAAGCTCTGCAGTTATTACTGCAGTACATATCCGATTCTGAAGGAGGACCTGCTGATCGCAGCGGCAATGCTCCATGATATCGGCAAGACAAAAGAACTCAGCCCGTTTCCTATGAACGATTATACGGATGACGGACAGCTTTTGGGACATATTATGATGGGGGCGGAAATGATCCATGATAAAGCCCGCGAAATCCCGGGATTTCCGGAAAAACTGGAAAGTGAGCTGAAGCATTGTATACTGGCCCACCACGGAGAGCTGGAATACGGGTCACCCAAGAAGCCTGCCCTTGCTGAGGCCATGGCGTTGAATCTTGCGGACAATACGGATGCCAAGATGGAGACCCTGACGGAAATCTTCCGCGCAGCAGGAGATAGTAAGGAATGGCTGGGTTATAATCGGCTGTTTGAGTCAAATTTGAGAAAGACCGGATGTGAAGAGTAAGGGGAAGAGAATATTTTCTGACCTCGCGAGGCAGCCGGGCAGACTGTAACTATCTGCCCGGCAATCATTATAAGGGGAGCGGCAGAATGCCATTAGGCAGAAGCCACTCCCTTTTTGGGCCGGAGTGGGTTTGAAAATTGTTTTTGGCAAGAGGTGCGTTACACTATGTCGGAATAAAGATTCAGACATGCTTTGATACAGGCAGTGGAATGTATCCGGATGGAAGGAAGCAGAGATGGAATTTAAGAAGAATGATATTGTCACAGTAAAAATAGAAGATATGAGCCATGACGGTTCCGGAATCGGTAAAGCGGACGGGTATACGCTTTTTATTAAAGATGCGGTGATTGGGGATGAAGTGGAAGCAAAGATCATGAAGACAAAAAAGAATTATGGATTTGCCCGTCTCATGAATGTACTTGTCCCGTCCCCTGACCGGACAGAACCCAAATGTCCAAAGGCCAGAGCGTGCGGCGGATGCCAGCTTCAGTTTCTCAGCTATGAAAAACAGCTGGAGTTCAAGAAAAACAAGGTAGACGGAAATCTTCGCCATATCGGGGGATTTCAGGATTTTGCCATTGAAAAAGTAATGGGTATGGACGAGCCGTGGCGTTACAGAAATAAGGCGCAGTTTCCCTTTGGGAAAGATAAGGACGGTAAGATCGTCACAGGGTTTTATGCCGGCAGGACCCATGCCATTATTCCAAACAGGAATTGTTATCTGGGGGTAAAAGAAAATGAGGAGATACTGAATCGTATCATTGCATATATGGAAGAAAACCACGTGGAGCCGTACAATGAGGAGACAGGGAAAGGCCTTGTCCGTCATGCGCTGATCCGTTATGGTTTTACTACAAAAGAAATTATGGTATGTCTGATCATCAATGGGGAGCGCCTTCCGAAAAAGGAGCGGTTGGTCGAAAAGCTTACACAGGTTCAGGGGATGACAAGTATTACGGCGAATGTGAATAAAAAGCGGAGCAATGTGATCTTAGGGGATAAGATCATTCCGCTGTGGGGGCAGAAATATATCACGGATTATATCGGTAATGTAAAATATCAGATTTCCCCCCTTTCTTTTTACCAGGTCAATCCCGTGCAGACTGTGAAACTGTATGAGACGGCACTGGAATATGCAGGCCTTACGGGGAAAGAGACAGTTTGGGATCTGTACTGCGGTATTGGAACCATCTCTTTGTTTTTGGCGCAGAGAGCAAAGCAGGTGAATGGCGTTGAGATAGTACCTGCTGCTATAGAGGATGCCAAGAAGAATGCAGAGCTGAATGGGATAGAGAATGCGGCGTTTTATGTGGGCAAGGCAGAGGAAGTCCTGCCAAAGAAGTACAAAGAAGAAGGAATCTATGCCGATGTGATTGTGGTTGACCCACCCAGAAAAGGGTGCGATGAGGAACTGCTGTCAACTATGCTGGACATGAAACCGGAGAGGATCGTGTATGTGAGCTGCGATTCCTCTACACTGGCAAGGGATTTGAAGATCTTGTGCGGTGAGGGGTATGCGTTGGAGAGGGTGGCAGTTTGTGATATGTTTCCGGCTGGGGTGCATGTGGAAACCGCCGTGTTGCTGGTGCGGAAACCTTGATTCTAGGCGGGTTTGCGGGAGTATTTGGGGAAAATGGAGTTGTGTTTTTAAAGGAATAGAGATGGATAAGTTTCCATCTGGGTGGGGACGGGGATAACGCCGGATAGTTTGAAAATGAGGGTTTTGTCGGGTAAAAGATACAATCCGGCAAAACTCTTACTATTTGGCAAAAGTGGATACTATCCGGCAAAAGATATATTTCGTGGCAAAAATGAAAAATACTGAAACATTCTTCTGCTCATGTTATACTTATGGAATTAAATCGTAAAGAAATCAATTTAAGATGCCAGATTTTTAACAAAAGACAGGGGGCTTTAGGGATGAAAGTAAAATTAGGCGTCATTTTGGATGCGATTGAGATGGCTGATGATAACTATACATATTTTTTGGATTTAGAAACAGGAGAAAGTGTGTTCCTTGCAGATGAACTGATTACTGGTTTGGATAATGAGGGGTTGGAAGATGAAATTGAAGAAAACCCGGAACGCTATTTAAGGCTTCCTACGAAATTTGAGATTCACGAATACCATATCATGGAAGAATTTATCTGGACTTTAAAAGGTGAAAAGGCAGATAAACTGGAATGTGCCATACGAGGGCGTGGAGCGTTCAGGAGATTTAAGGATATGGTAGACAGAATGGGGATTTCACAGCAGTGGTATGATTTTCAGGCAGAGTATTACAGGAAACTGGCAACCCAGTGGTGTCGGGAGCAGGGGCTGGAGTATGAGGAGGAGAGCCTGTGAAGATTAGGTTTGCGGAAAAATCAGACATTGAAATTCTTTCTACATATGATAAACACATCAGGATAACGGAACTGGAATCTTCCGTATCGCTTGGTCGGGTAATCGTAGCAGAAGATAACGAAACACTTATAGGCTGGTTGCGATGGAATCTGTTCTGGGATAACACGCCGTTTATGAATATGCTGTTTATACTTGACCAGCATCGTAGTTGTGGCTATGGAAGAAAAATGGTTGCTTATTGGGAAAACAAATGAAGACTAAGGGGTATGATTTAGTCATGACATCTTCTTTGTCGAATGAAGCGGCACAGCATTTTTATCGTAAATTGAACTATATGGATTCAGGTGCAATCCTGTTGCCCGAAGAACCCCTGGAAATAATTTTTTAAAGAAGCTATAGGTTGAAGTTATTATTTTTATTCAAGATATGGAAGGCAGGTAGACCCATGATAAGGTATGTAACAAAGAACGATGAAGGTCAAATACTGTCCATGATGGAACTGGTAAAAGATGATTTTGCCGGGTATAAAGAAAAGGAATTTTTAGAAGCAGTATACAATGCTATCAGCAATGATGAAGCAATTATGGAAGAAAAAGACGGGAGAATAGCGGGATTGCTTATGTGCTCAAAGAAAGAAAAAGAGCTTTCTTTTCTTGCCGTACACCCTGAGTATCGAAAGAACAGTATTGCGAAAAGATTGATTGAGAAAATGACAGAGTGGTTTGCTGTGGGAGATATTATTTCTGTAGTTACATTTCGGGAGGGCGACCCGAAAGGGATACCTGCCAGAGCCTGTTATCATTCTTGTGGATTTGTGGATGATGAAAAATTGACTGTATTTGATTATCCTTGCCAGAAAATGATTCTCAAGATTTGCCATTAAAGTGATGGAGGAAGTTTATTTTGAAGGATTTTATAAGAGATAACCTCTGCTTCTCCCTTTGCGGCTTGAACTGCGGATTGTGTCCTATGAAGCTGGACGTACATTGTCCGGGCTGCGGAGGCGGAGAGGGAAACCAGTCCTGTAAAATAGCCAGGTGTAGTATCCAACATGGTAAGATAGAATACTGCAGTCAATGTCATGAGTTTCCGTGTGATAAATATGGGAGGGCAGATGAGTATGATATTTTTATCACACACAGGAATTGGAAGCAGGATTTTGAAAAAATGAAGGTTATGGGTATAGAAGCCTATAATTCCGATCAACTGCAGAAGCTGGAAATATGGAAGCTTCTGTTGGAAGGCTATAATGATGGCAGAAGAAAAAGCTTCTTTTGTCTGGCGGTCAATCTCCTGGATTTAGAAGATTTGAAAACTGTGGTAGGGCATCTTGTGGAAGAAAAACAGTTGGAAAGTTTTACGCTGAAAGAAAAGTCAGCTTTTGCGGTAAAGCAACTCCAGTCCATAGCAGAGCAGCGGGGCGTAGTGCTAAAATGGAATAAGAAACCCTCAAAAACGAAGAAATGACTCTTGTAAAATGCTGGTCTATCATTTAAACTATTCTTATCTGACATCACAGTTCTTAAATCACATTGTTCGGGAGCTCCCCGGTATATTTCATCCATACAAAACGCAAAGGAGAAATTAGTATGACATTTGGATTTATTGATTTTGCAAAAGAGGTATTAGAGGCTTCGGACAGGCCATTATCCTTAGAGGAGATGTGGGCGGCGGGATGTAAACGGGGGCTTGACGGGAAGCTGGGTTCCTCCGGAAAGACACCTGTCCGCACTGTGAAGGGAGATTATTTGCTATGATTGCGTTCTACAAGTTATGGGATAAAATGAACCGAATGGGTATTCGCAAGAAAGATTTAAAAGATAAAAAAATCATAAGTGCAGCCACAATCAATAAAATGAACAATAATGAAATTGTCACCACAGAAACATTAGATAAGCTCTGTGAATATCTCAAGTGTCAGCCAGATGAAATTCTGGAATACATTCCAAATACCCCAGCAGAGGAAACTTCACCTAATGAAGAATAGGCACAGCCAAATCACGGCTGCGCCTTACCATAAAGTGTCAAATCTTCTTTATAGCCCTCAAATACATCAACCCGTGTAATATCGTATAAAATACCTTTATACCTTATAACTTGGGTTGTCTTTATGTCTGTCCGGTAACTAATTTGAAACAGTACGTTTTCATTTGTTTTAGTGGAAATTCCCGTCACAACTTCCTGCCCGGACAGTTGACGGAAATAAGCCCATACAACGGCAACGGGCACAAGAGTTTTAATCATGTTTCCTTTTTGTCTTTCGTATATTGGTACTCACAGATTTCTATTTTCTTATCTTTTAATTTCATCATATCGCCCCCGTATATTCGCTGTAATGCTCATAAAGTCCAACGTAACAATCAAGCAGTGCCGCCGCACCGTCAATGCGCTGTTTTGGTGACTGATTTTTTACAGGTACAATATTTCCGTTCCGGTCAGTCTGTACGCCTGTATTCGTCAAGCACCATTTCAAAATAGGATTATTATTATAATTGACTTTGTGCGCTTTTAGGTCTGCGCCTAACATCTGCATAGGCAGAGAAAGCGTTTTTGCGCCCTGTATACAGCGCACCATGTTAAAACCCTGCATTTGCATTTCTTCCACAAAATAACGGGCACTGTAGCTGTCATAATAAATCCACGCCGGAAAAAGTTCATACTGCTGAACCATTTCAACAAACCATGCGGTAACATCCCCATAGTTAATAGAATTACCGTTGCACAGTCGCAACAAGCCCCGCTCAAACCATTTATCATAGGGTGTTTTATCTTGTTGTACACGCTCCTGTAAGTTATCAGAGGGCAGCCAGTACATTTGCCGGATATATTTCTTGTCACTGTTCCGGTGCATGAACAGCAGGCTTGCACAAGTCAAATCGGTTGTAATGGACAGGTCAGCACCGCCGATACAGTATGCTCCTTTAAAATCAGCCAGGTCAAAGCATTCCGTATTGTTGATAGCGTCAAAAGACAGCCATGCCGTTTTACCGTTTCCCGAATATTAAATTCCTTGCACAGAACCCCGCTTAATTCGTTCGGATTCTGCTTTGCCCGTTCAACCTTGATTTGCAGGTCATCCAGTTTTTTAATACGCCCTAATGACGGATTGGCTTTATACCATGCGGCGGGATCCGTCCACTCATCCCGCTTGTCAAGTTCATATAGAACGGGCAAAAAGGTATCGTCAGATATAACGCCGTCTGCAACACCGCAAGCGTGGTTCACAGGACGAGAGTCGGAATATTTCAGAAAACAGCACCTGGGGGATCCGCAAGCGGTTTGAGATTGGGCAGCATAAGATGAGTACCAAGAGGTTCCTTGGTTATGATGCAGATGAGAATGGAAAACTGGTTGTAAATAAACAGCAGGCGAAGATTGTGAAGCGGATTTTTATGGAGTTCCTCTGGGGGAAGACTACCGATTATATTAAACGAATTTTGGGGAGGGAGGGTGTGATAAATTGGGATGGCGGAACAAAATGGCAGTCCACGACAATTGGCAGTATGCTGGAGAATGAAAAGTATAAAGGGGACACGCTCTTGCAGAAAAGCTACACGGTGGACTTTCTGACGAAGAAGCGGGTGCAGAATGAGGGGGAAATCCAGCAGTATTATATTGAGGATGACCATGAGGCGATTATTGATCCTTGGATTTGGGAATGTGTGCAGTTGGAGATGAAGAGAAGGGAGCGGTATCTGGAGGAGCATAATATTACTCGATTTTCCCAAAATACGGAGGCGAATCCACTTTCCAGCAAGATTATCTGTGGGGAATGTAACAGGGCTTTTGCGAGGAAGGGATGGCGGACGCCAAGCGGAGACCGGAAAGTGTGGCAGTGCAGTGAACGGTATAAGGTGAAAGGTGTGCTGGGATGTGGAAATCGGCATATTTATGAGGAAACATTGATTGAGATTTACCTGATTGCTTGGAACAGACTGTTGGAGTGTAGGGATATGCTGGTGTCGGATTGGAAGGAGAAGATTTGCTGGCAAGATTTCGGGCGATGGATTTTATGGAGATTACTAAGGATACACAGCCGATAAAGGAGCTGGATATTGATTTGATGCTTCGGACGGTGGATTATATTAAGGTGTATGAGAATGGAACGGTTGTGACAGTGTTCTTGGATGGGACGGAAATTGAATGAGAAAGTAACTAATAGTTATTTTGTTATTTAAATATTGAAAATGGACAACACATACATTTTATATCTGTTTAAAAAGTTAATGTATTTGTGGAATAATCCACAAATAAAAAGAAGTTTTAAAATAGGCACGAACAAGTTGATATATCCACTTAATTATGCTAAAATTAAAACGAGGTGAATTTCACATGAAATATTATGAACAGTTAATGGAACAGAGAGTTTTTGACTATAAGGATTTATCGGAAATTATAAGCGAGAATCAAAATACTATATCTTCATTGCTAAGGGATTACATTCGCAAGCACTATATTGAACAGATTAGAAAAGGACTTTACGTTGTGGTTAGCATGGAAACAGGTGCTCCGGCAGCAAATAGGTTTGAGATAGGAAGTCATATTTTAGAAGGTGGGTATATTTCCCACCATAGTGCGTTTGAGTATTTTGGACTTACAAATCAAATGATGTTTACTGTACAGGTGTCTGGAAAAGGGCGTTTTCGACCATTTTCTTTTGATGGATATGAATATCAGTCTTTTCGTGAGCGGATTAAAGAGGGAGTTCTTCAGAAAGAAAATGGAATTAGAGTGACTGATGTGGAGCGAACGGTATTAGATTCTATCAATGATTTAGAAAAGGTTGGGGGCCTGGCAGAATTGTGCCAATGCCTACAGATGATACCGTTTCTTGATGAGGAAAAGTTGTTGTGGTATATGGAACAATATGGGAAACAGTTTTTGTATCAGAAAGCAGGGTTTCTATTGGAGCACTTAAAGACCGATTTAAAGCTATCGGATTGCTTTTTTAATAAATGCCGTGAATACATGGGAAAGAGCAAACGTTATTTTTCAGATACAATGGATCGTAAAGTGCTCAGGTATTCCCCTTCTTGGCAGCTATATGTTCCCAAGGACTTTATGCGTATGGCAGAATTGGAGGAATAAATTGCAACTAACGAGAAAAGAATTAAACAAAATTGCAAGGGAACAGGGTTTTGTCCGTGATACCTTAGAGAAGGTATACCGATTGCAGGATATTCTTGTATTTATGAATTCACATCCTCTTATGAAAGAACGTTTGGCATTAAAAGGAGGCACAGCAATCAACCTGACTGTGTTTAACTTGCCAAGGTTGTCAGTGGATATTGATTTAGATTATTCTGTAGACATAGACAGGGAAGGGATGCTTGAAGAGAGAAAAATAATCGCACAAGACTTAGAAAAATATATGTTTTCACAGAGATATGAACAAAGTCCTAAATCAAAGAGCAGACATTCTCTAGAAAGTTATATTTATGTATACACAAATACAGCCGGAGTTCGTGATAACATAAAGATAGAAATAAATTATTCTATGAGGACTCATGTCTTGCCGTTGGTACAAAGGGAAGTTGTTACGAATGGAATTTTAGAAAAAAACAGAATTCTAGCAGTTGCCGGAATAGAGTTATTTGGCAGTAAAATCAAAGCGTTGTTGGACAGAGCTGCAGCAAGAGATTTGTATGATGTTAGCAATATGATTAAATATGGTTTGTTTGATAATGGAGAGACAGACTTGTTAAGAAAATGTACTCTATTTTATATGGCAGTGGGGAATGACGAAGTTCCAGAAATGATAGACATAGATAAGATTGATGATATTACTTTTCGTAAAATACATACAGATTTGCTTCCTGTGAAGCGTTTAAATGAAGAATTTAATCTTATTAATGTTAAAAAAATTGTAAAAGAATATCTAACAGATTTAATGCAACTGACTGCAACTGAAAAAGAATTTTTGAAGGAATTTAGGCAAAAACACTATAGACCGGAACTATTGTTTGAGGATAAAGAAATAGTGAGGAGATTGGAAAATCATCCAATGGCCTTATGGAAAATGCAGCAATAGTTTATGTGATAGTTGTTAAAAACATATTTTGGATTTAGAAAAATGGGATGAATATTTAGATTTGCTTTGTGGTGAAAGGACTTATCAGAAAGAAGCAATAAAAGCAGCAATAATTTATTTGGCATCTGGTGAGTATTCATCAATTAACCAATTAGCTAAAGAAAACTATAGGAATAATATCGACTTACAAGATAAGTATAAATCAGAAAAAGAACTTTTGAAAAGTTTGCAGCTACCAGGTAAACTTTCAGGAGTTATAGATTTAGCTACCGGAACAGGGAAAAGCTATATAATGTATGGAATTGCTCAGATGATGTTAGCCTTGAATGTAGTTAAAAGGGTTTTAATATTATGCCCATCTGTGACCATAGAACAAGAACTTAAAAAAAAGTTTAATGAATTAGTAAAAGATAGCAGGCTTAGATCTAGCATACCAACAGAGTTGATAGGGTGTAAGGCTCCTAGAATCATAGATGCAAGTTCAACAATTAAGCCTGGAGATATATGTATAGAAAATATACATGCCGTATATGATAATACAGGTTCTTCAATACATGATAGCTTTGCTTCTGGGGGTGAGGATACTTTAGTTTTAAATGATGAAGTACATCATGCATACAATGCATCAAGTGATAAGGATATTAAAAAATGGAAACAATTTCTTTGTGGAGACAAGAACTTTCGCTATATTTTGGGATTTACAGGAACGGCTTACATAAACAATGAGTATTTTTCAGATGTTATCTATAGATTTTCGCTGAGAAATGCAATGGATGCTGGATTTGTTAAGCTAGTCGAATATGTCTCACGAGATGAAAGTATTAATCAAAATGAAAAATTCCAGAAGATATATGATAACCATAAGGAATTTCAGCGTAAATACCGAAAGATTAAACCACTTACTATTGTAGTATCTAAAGACATAAAATCATCCGAAAATTTATCCGAAGATTTCATTGATTTTCTTTGTTCAGTAGAAGGAATAGAAAAAGATGATGCTTGTAAAAAGGTGTTAGTAGTTACCTCGGCGGTAAGGCATAAAAAAAACATAATTGCACTTAGAACGATAGATGACGCAGATAATTATGCTGAATGGATTTTTTCTGTTTCTATGCTTACTGAAGGCTGGGATGTTAAAAATGTTTTTCAAATTGTTCCGTGGGAGGACAGGGCATTTAATTCAAAGTTGCTTATTGCACAAGTGTTGGGTCGAGGGCTGAGAATACCAAACGGTATTGGAGCACAGCCTAAAGTAAGAGTTTTTAACCATGCAAGTTGGAGTAAGAATATACAATTATTAGTGGATGAAATTCTAGAAACTGAATTAACATTAACAAGCCATATACTGACACAAGGTGAAAGAAGCAAATATAATTTTAACCTTTATACATTAGATTATTCTAAAGAAGAACGTACAGTAGCAAAACATAATAAAACGCAGGAGGTCTTTGATTTAACTAAAGGTATAAAATTAATTTCTGATCTTGAAGAAGAAAAAAAAGAAACTGAATATGAGGATATTAAGGGAAATTTGCAAATTAAAGTTACCAACATTCAAAAGGAAACCATATCAGTAAATGAAGTTGTTAATAAAATAGTTGAAAGTTTTAAAGGAAGAGCACTTGAAGCCAAGTTGGTTTTTCCAAGTGGTGAATATGAACAAGAAAAATTACCCTCAATAAATGATATTCAAGAATTTATAAGAAAATCAATGCAAGATTGTGGGATACAAGGAGAGTATCTTACACAAGAAAATGCAAATAAAATTTATGGAAAATTTACAGGACTGTTACGAAAAAAACCATCAACACCGATTTTTACTAAAAAGGTAGATAATATTATTGAAATTGAAACTAAGTCCATGAGAAATGAGACGGCTAGATTTAGTGTACTCAAAAAATATATGACTTTATTTTTGGCAAATACATATAGAAATGAAATGGACAAAGAAGAAGCAGAAATGTACGAAAATGCTAAAGAAGAAATGATAGGAAGACAGATAAGAGAAGTTAGTAAATATAATATAAAAACGCCTGTTAATATGGTTTTTACAACGCTTGAACCTGAAAAGAGATTTGTTCAGTTACTCACTGACAATGATTTGTCAAAACATATTGATGCCTGGATTAAAGCTAGAGATGTTGGATTCTATAGCATAGATTATCAGAAAAACAAAGGTAGTAAATTTCAGAGTTTTAATCCTGATTTTTTTATAAAAGTGAAAGATAATATTATTGTTGTAGAAACAAAAGCGGACAACGACATAAGTGATGAAAACCGTGCAAAATATAAAGCGGCGAAAAGGCATTTTGAATTGTTGAATTTGGAGTTATCAAAGAAAAACATTAATCAAAAATACTATTTTTGTTTTCTAAGTCCAGCCGACTACAAAACGTTTGAGCAATATGTAATTGATGGGCGCATGTTTACTTCTAACTTTAGAAGTAAATTAGAAGATGCTTTAGAAAAAATGGAAGATTAGTAGGAACTATTTATAGAACTTAGCAATTTTTTATAATCAGTTTGCGTTTTGTCGTGTGTATTTTGAAAAATAGGGGTGAAAAACCTCTGAAAGGGGTAAACCAGAGGAAAAGGGTAATCCGTGGCAAAACCAAGTAATATTAGGGGCGATACTTTTGCCATGTAGTATAAAAGATAACTTTCACCGCATGTCGAAACCGTTGTTCAATTATGCCGTAAGTACAAGGAGTAAGACCTTATAACAAGAACCACAAGGAGGTATTTGCCTACCATTTGTCAACGCTTTTCCAAGTGGTAGGCACAGACTACCTTGTAGCTTCTGTAAATATACTTACAGCATTGTCCTTCATCTTTTGAGTATTGAATACATATGGTTCAAAAGTTGTCTTAAAGTTTTTATGCCCCAAACGTTCCATAACTGTTTTAGGACTAGCACCATTCTCAGTAAGTATGGTACCGTGTGTATGTCGCAAGCTGTGACTATGAAAATAAGGGATACCATGGTCATTGTGAATGACGCAAGCACAATATTTAAAAGAGTCTGGGGTGGCCGGATCCTGTATGATCGAACTATCAGCCATTAAGTATGTCTGGGATTCTGACACCTTCGCATGGATTAGGGCGGAACACAGAAAGCGATAGAGGCAGAACTGAAAAAGCCAAAAGTGGCTTTTTTTTATGTTTACAATGCGGAACAGGTGCAGGATTATCGGGAACTGGAAAAAAATGCTCTGGATACAGACCTAACAAAACTGGCAGATGACCTGATCAGGAGCAGTGAATGCCCGGTATATGAGCTTGCACAGGCCATGCGTCACGTCTGAACCGGACCTTTGGAATGCACTTTAGTGATCCGGGCAGGATGTGCCGCGTCCGCAGTCGGTCCCTTTCAGGCGTTCGATGACCTCGTCAACCTTCATTCCCTTTACAAGGCTGGCAATTCCCTTTGTATTGCTGTTACATCCCCTGTTGAATTTCACAGATTGCGATTGTATCTCCGTCCAGCTCGATTTCGATGGAACGTGAACAGATGCCTCTTGTCTTATATACAGTTATGATATATTACTCCATTCGTATTATCTGCGGATGATCATAGCAGATATGGGTGGAAAATGAAAATAAGATATTTTGCGGAGGAATCTGCACAGAGACGAAGCCGTATGAAAACTTAAAACAGGATGAAACAATAAAAACAAAATCCTATAAACTTACTATTATATAAAAAAATTAATAATATAGACAATTTTTACAGTTTTATCCTGTAAAAATCGTAGTTGTAAGGAAAAATAGCTATAAGAATACGAGGAAACAATACAAAACAGAACAAAACAATTGACAAAGCGACAAACACCTGATATACTTCATTTAGATAAAGGAACGGTGCGGAAAATCAATATTTTCAGCAAAAACCTAAAGCTATTTAACAAAACCAGAAAGGAAGTAGTGCAAATGAAAAAGAAAGGTGTTATGGCAGCATTGTTGGCATTGACCCTGGCAGTAGTTCCTATTACAGGATGCGGAGCCGGATTTACAGGAGATGACAACAGCAAGACAGAATCAACAGAAAAAGGCGGAGAGGCATCAGGAGAAAAAGAAACCTCCGGCGAAGTCTTAAGCGTAGCGACCAATGCCGAGGTAAAGACACTGGTTCAATGGGCAGCCTCAGAAGAAAGTGCATTCACGGTAAACAATCAGGTACAGGAAGGTCTCTTCCGTATGGATGCAGACAACAAACCTCAGCCAGCACTTTGTGATACCTATGAAGTATCAGATGACAAACTCGTCTATACCTTCCATTTAAGAGACGGTATACAGTGGAGCAATGGGGAAAGTATTACAGCAAATGATTTTGTATTTGCATGGCTGAAACAGATGGGCACAGAAGCAACGAATGGATACAGCTTCATCATGAATGACTACATCGTAAATGCACAGGAATACAGCGAAGGCACTGCAAAAGCAGAGGATGTAGGCGCAAAAGCGGTAGATGACCAGACTTTTGAGGTAACCCTAAAAAGCCCGACACCATACTTCATCAACCTGACTACAATGGTTATGTTCTTCCCTGTAAATGAAAAATTCTATACAGAACAGGGCGATAAATACGCACTGGCACCGGAGAATATGCTGTACAGCGGACCTTACACAATCACAGAATATGACCCGTCCGTAGGCGTAACTCTGGCAAAGAATGATAAATACTGGGACAAAGACAATGTTCAGATAGCAGATGCAAAAATACGTGTAGTAAAAGATGCAGCGGCAGCCCTGAGCGCCTACCAGGCAGGAGAACTGTCACAGGTACAGCTTGATTCCTCTAACGTTACTGCAAACCAGGATAACCCGGAATTTGGAAATGAAATCGACTTCAGAACTACATACATCCAGTTCAACCTGACAGACCCGGTAGTGGGAAATGTAAACATGCGCAAAGCAATCGCCATGGCAATTGACAGGACAGCCCTTACAAAGAACATCCTTGCAGACGGTTCCGCACCTGGAACAGGCCTTATCGCAGACGGCATGGCGGGAGACGGAACAAAGACCTTCCGTGAACTGAACGGAGAGGTTACCTCATTTGATCCTGCAAAAGCAAAAGAATACTATGACAAAGCAGCAGAAGAACTGGGAAGCGCACCTTCAGAAGTGACAATGCTCGTTGCAGATGATTCTGTAACAAAAGCAGTAGCAACCTTCCTTCAGAGCGAACTGGAGAAAAATCTGGGACTTAAGATGGTGATCGATACTAAAACGGCTCAGGGTCGTGGAGAACTGATGGACGCCAACAATTACCAGATGGGCCTCACAGCATGGGGCGCAGACTATGACGACGCTATGACATACCTTGACTTGTGGACAAACGGCACACCATACAGAGGAAACTATGCAGATGATACCTACAATAGCCTGATCGCAGATGCAAAATCACAGACGGATGATACAGCCCGCCTTCAGGATATGCTTCAGGCTGAGAAGAAACTGGTAGAAGAAGACGTTGTAGTTTCACCCGTTTATCACAGGGGTTCGGCAACGCTGACAAAATCAAATGTTCAGAATCTTATCACACACCCGATTGGTGTTCCAATTGAATTAAAATATGCTTCTTTTAAATAAATAATAAGAAATCATAAAGGGTAAGTGACGAAGGGGCCGCATACAGGAGTGAATAGTTATGACACCTGTATGCGGCTTTTTTGCTCCTTGCTGACAGAGAAAGGGATGATAAAATGCTGAAATATGTAGCAAAGCGTCTTGTATACATTGTTTTTACACTGTGGATCATTGTCACCTGTACGTTTTTTATGATGAAAAATCTCCCGGGAACTCCTTTTGATGCAGAGAGATTCAGTATCATGACTCCTGCACAGCAGAAGCAAGTTTTGGAAATGTACGGTCTGAATGACCCCTTACCGGTGCAGTACGTGAAATATATGAAAAATATTATACACGGAGATTTAGGAACGTCTTTTACCTATGTGAATAAAGATGTGGCTGATGTAATTTCAGGCCGTCTTGGACCTTCTGCTCTCATTGGTATACAGGCAGTTCTTCTTGGACTTGCAGTCGGTCTGATTCTTGGAATCCTGGCTGCATGGAAACATAACAGCGGAATCGATTATTTTACCATGATACTTGCGGTTTTGGGAGTGTCTGTGCCGAACTTTGTGGCAGCGGCTCTTTTACAGTATTTTATAGGATTGAAATGGGGAATCCTTCCTGTAGGATTTTGGACGAACTGGGATTGCTCGGTACTGCCCTCAATCGCCCTGTCCTTCAGTGCTACGGCTATGGTAGCGAGATTCATGCGTACAGAGATGCTTGACGTACTTGACCAGGACTACATTGTGACAGCACGTGCAAAAGGGATTAGCCAGATGAAAGTGCTTATGCGCCATGCAGCACGTAATTCCGTACTTCCTGTTGTGACAATACTCGGACCTGTAGTAGTAAACCTGATGACAGGTTCACTGGCAGTTGAAAATATCTTTAGTATTCCGGGAATCGGAAGTCTTTTCGTAGATTGTATAAAAGCAAACGATTATCCTGTCATTATGGGGATCACGATTTTCTATGCAGCCTTCTACATGCTTGTAGTGCTGCTGATTGACCTGGTTTATTCTGTCATTGACCCCAGAATCAGATTGGCAAAAGGGAAGGAGGACGAATCATGAACAAATCGGATATTGATATTTCCATGTTTCAAAAGGCCAAGGTATCTGCATCTGAGAAAGAACATATAGCTGCTCCTGCCTCTACTGTGCTGGCAGATGCCTGGGTAAGGCTAAGAAAAAATAAGGCAGCGGTTGTTGCATTGTTTATTTTAATAGCCATCATCCTGCTGGCGGTTTTCGCTCCCATTTTCAGCCAGTATTCCTTCAGTGCCACAGATTATGAAAATAGTTACGGCGCTCCCAATGCTGCACACATCTTCGGAACAGACCAATTTGGACGGGATTTGTGGGTTCGTACCTGGATGGGAACCAGGATCTCCCTTATGATTGCTCTTGTGGCAGCAATCCTTGATCTTGTGGTAGGCGTGCTTTACGGAGCGGTGTCCGCTCTTATGGGAGGTAAGGTGGATGTGGTCATGCAGCGAATCATCGAGATTCTTGTAGGCATTCCTCATCTGATTATTGTTATCCTGTTTCTTATGGCATTCCCGGCAGGCGTGGGAACTATTATAGCAGCTCTTTCCATTACAGGGTGGGTAAATATGGCACGCCTTGTAAGAGCGGAAATCCTGAAGCTGAAAAATCAGGAGTTTGTGCTTGCGTCACAGACGCTGGGAACCAGCAAATTCCAGATTATTTTAAAGGATTTGATTCCGAATACAGTTAGTGTGATCGTTATCAACGTAATGTTCACGATTCCAAATGCTATTTTTACAGAAGCATTCTTAAGTTTTATCGGTATCGGACTTGCAGAGCCTCAGGCTTCCCTTGGCGTATTGATCAACAGCGGTTATCAGGTACTTCGTAATTATACTCATGTGCTGGTATTCCCTGCCATGGTTATTGTCCTGATCATGGTATGTTTCAGTATTCTGGGCGATGGTCTGCGTGATGCACTTGATCCGCAGATGAGAAAGTAGGTGAGAATATGGGAAAAGTATTAGAAGTAAACAATCTTACGATACATATCAAGACACATAAAGGTATTGTCCAGGCAGTGCGGGGTGTGAGCTTTTATCTGAATGAGCAGGAAACTCTGGCAGTAGTGGGAGAGTCCGGTTCAGGAAAATCCATCACTATGAAAGGTGTTATGGGAATACTGCCAAAGAACGCCAAGATCGTGAGCGGAAATGTAATGTTTGGGGGGGATGACCTGACAAAATATACGGAGCGTCAGATGCAGGCAGTTCGCGGTTCTGACATTGCCATGATTTTTCAGGATCCCATGACTTCCCTGAACCCCACTATGAAAGTGGGTCAACAGATTGAAGAAATGCTCAAGGAACACAAAAAGGATATGAGCGCAGAGCAGCGAAAGACACGTGCAGTGGAACTTCTGGCTCTTGTGGGCATCTCCAATCCGGAAGCAAGATACAAACAGTATCCCCATCATCTCTCAGGCGGTATGCGTCAGAGGGTAGTAATCGCAATCGCGCTGGCATGTGACCCAAAGGTTCTGATTGCAGATGAACCGACAACAGCCCTTGACGTTACCATTCAGTCGCAGATACTTGATTTGATGAGGGAGCTTCAGAAGAAGATTAAGACATCCATCATCATCATCACACACAACCTCGGTGTTGTGGCAAATGTAGCAGACAGAGTGGCAGTTATGTACGGCGGAAAGCTGGCAGAGACTGCGAATGTGGAAGATATCTTCCATAACCCGAAACATGAATATACAAAAGGTCTTCTGGAATCTATTCCAAAGGCACAGGAAAAAGGCCATGAATTAAAGGCTATACCTGGAACGCCGCCTGATCTTATGGAGCCACCGAAGGGTTGTCCCTTTGCAGCAAGATGCAAAGAGACTTTGGTGGTATGCCAGAATTATATACCAGAATATTATGAATGCGGCGAAAACCATAAATCAGCTTGCTGGCTTCTTGACCAGCGGGCAAAGAGGGGGGTGAGTACAGATGAAGAATAACGAAAAAGAAAGTTTGCTGGATGTAAAGAATCTGAAGAAATATTTTCAGGTCGGAAAGAAACAGACCTTGAAGGCTGTAGATGATGTGACCTTACAGATTTATAGAGGGGAAACCCTGGGGCTTGTAGGAGAATCCGGCTGCGGAAAATCTACCTTCGGAAGAACGGTGATCCATCTGTATGAGCCTACAGCAGGTACTGTGACCTTTGACGGCATACACATTGATAAATCCATGGACTTAAAGCAAAGACATGATCTTTCAAAAAGAATGCAGATGATTTTTCAGGATCCCTATGCATCCCTGAATCCGAGAAGAAAAATCCTTGATATTGTGGCAGAGGGAATCGATGCCCATCGTCTTGCTTCCGGCAAAAAAGAAAGGACAGAGATGGTAATAGACCTTCTTGAAACAGTGGGTCTTCACGCAGAACATGCAGACCGTTTTCCACATGAGTTCTCAGGCGGTCAGCGCCAGAGAGTGGGAATTGCCCGTGCGCTGGCACTGAATCCAGATTTTATCGTGTGTGATGAACCAATTTCAGCCCTTGATGTTTCCATTCAGGCGCAGGTAGTCAATCTGCTGGAAGAGCTTCAGAGAAAGCGGAATTTCACCTATCTCTTTATTGCGCACGACCTGTCCATGGTAAAACATATCAGTAACAGAATTGGTGTTATGTATCTTGGCTCCTTAGTTGAACTGGCAGACAGTGAAGAATTGTTCAGGAATCCCATGCATCCGTACACAAAGGCATTGCTTTCTGCAATCCCGATTCCGGATCCGAAGATTGAGAAGAACCGTCAGCGTATAATGCTGGAAGGAAGCCTTCCGAATCCGATTAATCTCGGAGAAGAATGTAAATTTGCTTCCCGCTGTGATCAGTGCGGCAGTTACTGCAAAAAGAGCCAGCCGGTCTTAAAAGAAGTGAAGCCGGGACATTTTGTAGCATGCAGCAAATGCCAATAGATCCGGTCCGGATGGACTTGTGAAAAAGGAGAATGTGATGTACAGATTTGACAGGACAGAGTATGATAAACGTATGGAGTGGTATAAGGACGCCAGATTTGGTATGTTTATTCATTGGGGGCTGTATGCCATTCCTGCAAGGGGCGAGTGGATCCGCAGTGTGGAGGAAGTGCCGAAAGAAGAGTATATGAAATACTTCCGGGAGTTTAATCCCGTGGATTTCGATGCGAAAGCCTGGGCAAAGGCAGCAAGAGATGCGGGAATGAAGTACGTGGTTCTTACGGCGAAGCATCATGACGGATTCTGCCTCTTTGACAGCAAGCACACAGATTTTAAGTCAACCAATACAAAGTGCGGCAGGGATTTTGTAAAGGAATTTGTGGAGGCTGTACGGGGAGAAGGGCTGAGAGTGGGATTGTATTTCACTTTGCTTGACTGGTATCATGAAGATTATCCTCATTATGGGGACAAGAATCACCCCATGCGAAACAACAAAGCCTATACCAATGAGAACAGAAATTTCGACAATTATCTCACATATATGCATAATCAGGTGAGAGAAATCTGCACCAATTATGGAAAATTGGATATCCTGTGGTTCGATTTCTCTTATGATGACATGCGGGGAGAAAAATGGAGGGCGACAGAGCTTGTGGATATGGTACGCAGCCTCCAGCCGGAAGTGATCATTGACAACCGCCTTGAAGTAAGCGGAGAGGGATACGGTTCACTGGCTTCGGGGAATCCGATGCCTTACCACGGGGATTTTGTAAGTCCTGAGCAGATAATACCTCCAAACGGCATTCAGGATGTGAACGGGGAAGACCTTGTATGGGAATCCTGTGTGACTATGAACAACAACTGGGGTTACTGTGCAGAAGACCATTATTTCAAACCCGCTTCCATGCTCATCAAAAAACTGGTAGAATGTGTATCAAAAGGAGGCAATATGCTTCTTAACGTAGGACCGGATGCAAAAGGAAATATTCCTATAGAATCTATGGAAATACTCCATGAGATCGGAAGATGGATGAAGAAAAACAAAGAAAGCATCTACGGATGCGGCAAAGCAGAGATTGAAAAACCGGATTTCGGCCGTGTGACCAGAAGGGGAAATCATCTGTATTTTCATATATATGAAAATACCATAGGACCTGTCCCTCTTCAAGGATTCAAAAAAGAAGAGGTAAAAGGCATCCGCTATCTGGCAACAGGGGCAGAGATTCCAATCTCCGACAGTTGGGTGCACAGCGATTACCCGGATATGGTATTTGCCAATCTTGGTCCAGATCCGGTGCTTTTGGATGCTGTAGATACAGTCCTGGATGTAGTGTTGAAATGACACGAACGTAACATATAAATGAGACATAAGCAGTATGAAAGTGACATAGAAGCAGTAACAGAATAATAAACAAAAAAGGGGATAGTTTATGTTTACAGAAGAAAGACTGGATGCGATCACACGTGCGCTTCAGGAAAAGGGCAAGGTACGTGTGAAAGAATTAAGTGAACAGTTCCATGTGACGGAAGACTGTATCCGTAAGGATTTAAAAGCCCTGGAAAATGCGGGAAAATTGAAACGTACCTATGGAGGGGCAATCCTGTCACAGGATTATCCCCTTGAAAGAGATGTTGTTGACCGGAAGAATTATCATGTGGATAAGAAACGGGTGATTGCCCGGAAAGCGTTTGAACTGATCAAGGAGGGAGAAACGGTATTTCTGGATATTTCCACCACGAATATGGAACTGGCGAAACTTCTTGCCAGCCAGAGCAAGCGTGTCGTGGCAGTCAGCAATATGATCGACATTCTTCAGATATTGGCAAAGAATCCGCGTATCACGGCCATCGGCACAGGAGGAACCATGTATCAGGGGGTAAATGGGTTCATGGGGATTGCAGCCATTGAGGTGATCAGGCAGTACAGTTTTGATCGGGTTTTTATAGGAAGCTGTGGAATTGATATGGTGGATGGAACCATTACCACGCTCGGTGCGGAGGACGGACTTACGAAGAAGGCAGCGATACAGAACGGCCGGCATAAGTACGTGGTGATGGAGAGGGAGAAATTTTATTTTAATGAATCCTATAAATTTGCGCATCTGGATGATGTGAGCGGAATCGTGACGGATGAGTATCCTGACAAGAGTATCGTCGATGCACTGGAAAGTGCGGGAGTCAGATTGATATAGGCAGAATCAGGGAGGAAAGATGATTCAGATCGTTTCAAAAGGTACAAAAAATGTATTGGTTTCTTTTTTCAAAGAAGAGGATGAGCGCTTAGAGACGCTGCCTGAGGGAATACATTCTTTTTTTAAGGGAGAATATCTTAAGACAGCGTGGATGTGTGATGAGGAGGGAAAACTGCTGCTTCTTACAGGAATCGGAAAAACCGAGGAAGACAAATTATGTAGGAAAGAGATTGCGGCAAAAGCAGTGAAAGAATGCAGAAGTAAAAAGATAAATGGGATTTCCATGGATATAGGTCCTATTCTCTGTGAATATGGCGTAGAGGCAGTCCGTGATCTGACAGAGGGCGCAGTCCTCGGCGCATATACGCAGAAGAGGTTCTCTTTGGATAAAGCAGAAAAGGAAAGAGAAGCATCAGAAATCGAATTTTTCGGCATTCCCCATGAATGGGAAGAAGAAGCAAAAATTCTGGTAAAGGAGACGGAGGTCCTATGTGAGGGGGTCTGCTTTGCAAGGGATATGGTGAACCTGCCGGGAAATAAACTCCGTCCTGAGAATTTAGCCAGGGAAATCGAAGCATTTACAAGAGGAACCGATGCAGAAGCGGAAATCATAAAAGTAGACAGATTGAGAGAGATGGGCATGGAAGCCCTTCTTGCAGTTGGAAACAGCAGTGAATATAAGCCGTGTATGCTGGTGCTTCGTTATAAAGGAAACCATGAAAGCAGCCAGGTTATGGGACTTATAGGAAAGGGCGTTACCTGCGATACAGGCGGTTACTGCCTGAAACCGGCAGGATCCATGCTGGGGATCAAGGGAGATATGGCAGGCGGTGCGGCAGTTTGTGGCGCGGTCTTTGCTCTGGCTAAGAATAAGGTGAAGACAAATGTGACGGCAGTTGTACCGATGTGTGAAAACCGCATTTCTCCGGGAAGCCTTCTGCCCGGAGATGTGATTGGATCTTATTCAGGAAAGACCATTGAAATTGCCAATACGGACGCAGAGGGACGCCTGATTCTGGCTGATGCGGTTTCTTATGCAGTGAAAGAAGAAAAGGTAAGCCGAATCCTTGATATCGCCACTCTGACAGGCGCAGTCGTGAATATGCTGGGATTCAGCATAGGCGGTGTCATTTCCGACAATGATGAGTTTTATGAAGCATTTGCCAAAGGGAGCGCAGCTTCCGGCGAAAGGTATTGGAGGCTGCCTTATTATAAAGAGCATGAAAAGATGATAGAGAGCAAGGTAGCAGATATCCGAAATATGGGAGAGAACTTTTGCGGCACCATTACAGCGGGATTATTTATCCGTGCTTTTGCAGAAGGACGTCCCTGGATCCATGTGGATATTGCGGGAACGGCATGGGTGGACAGCCCTGTGTTTGAATTTCAGTCACAGGGCGCTACAGGTGCAGGAGTGACCTCGATCTATCAGCTCTGCTGCAAGGAGGGAATGTAGGATGGAAGGATACATACTGGAGGCATGCGTGGATTCTGTAGAGTCTGCTGTGGCAGCCGCAAAAGGAGGTGCGACCAGGCTGGAACTGTGTGCGAATCTCATAATCGGGGGAACGACGCCCAGTCCCTGCCTGTTTAAGGAGATACGAAAACATACAGACATTAAGATTCATGTGTTGATAAGGCCTAGATTTGGAGATTTCTGCTATACAGATGAGGAGTTTTTGATTATAAAAGAGGAAGTGAAAATGTTCCGCGAATTGGGAGCTGACGGAGCAGTAGTGGGAATCTTAAGACCGGACGGCACTTTGAATAAGGAACAGCTTGAAGAGCTTATGGAAGAGGCAGGGGACATGTCCATGACTCTTCACAGGGCGTTTGATGTATGTGTAGATCCTTATGAAGCCATGGAAGAAGCCATTGAACTGGGATTTGATACTATATTGACATCAGGTCAGAAGAATGTGTGCTCTCAGGGAACCGAACTGCTTCGTGAACTGGTAGAGAAAAGTGCGGGAAGAATTCGGATTCAGGCAGGAAGCGGTGTGGATGCGGCAGTGATCAGGGAAATCTACCCTCTTACAAATGCAACTGCTTATCACATGTCTGGCAAGGTCACCCTGGACAGTTCCATGGATTATCGGAAGGAGGGGGTCAATATGGGACCTCCGTCAATCGGCAAATATGAAATCTGGCGCACAGAGGAAGCGAAGATATGCCAGGCAAGACAGGTATTGGAGGAATTATAATGGGAGAACAGACTGTTTTTTTGGCAGAGAATAAGCCGCGCATTCTGGAAATTTATGCAAAACGTAAAGAGAAATCTTCATACATCCGGAAACAGTTAGAGAAGGTGCTGGAAAATTGCAGTGACAATGTGGCACTTGCAATGAAATACCTGTATGGAGCCATGCCTTTGAGTGATATGATCAATTATCATGCAGAGGCATTTCTTGACTTTGCTGTCCACGGAGTCCGTCTGTGGGAGGAAAAAGAAGTAGTGAGGGCCATTCCGGAGGATATTTTCCTGAATTATGTGCTGTTTCACAGGGTAAATGACGAAGAGGTGATTCCGTGCCGCAGTTTCTTTTATGACAAAATCAAAGACAGGGTAAAAGGTCTTTGCGGGAAAGAAGAGATACTGGAACTGAATTACTGGTGTGCAGAAGAAGTGACTTATCACGCAGGAGATGAGAGGACTCTGCCGGCTATGACTGTGTACAACAGAGGATACGGCAGATGCGGTGAGGAATCTGTCTTTATGGTAAATGTGCTTAGAAGCGCAGGCATTCCTGCCCGTCAGGTCTATGTGCCGAGATGGTCCCATTGTGATGACAATCATGCATGGGTGGAAGTATGGTGTGACGGTACCTGGTATTTTACAGGTGCCTGTGAACCGCTGCCGATTTTGAATCAGGGATGGTTCACCAATGCGTCTTCAAGAGCTATGATGGTACATTCCAGGATTTTTGATGCCAAAGTGCCGGAAGGGGAAGTTATTGGGAAAGAGGGTATGGTAACCATGCTCAACGAACTGAAACGTTATGCCGCAGCAAAAGAAATTACTGTCTGTGTGCAAGATTCTTCCTGTGCGCCGATAAAGGACGCCTGTGTGTATTTCGAGGTGATTAATTATTCCGAATATGTTCCTATTGCAGAAGGGATCACGGACGAGCAAGGGCAGCACAGGCTGAGCACAGGTCTTGGAAGCCTGCACATCTTTGTGAAAAAAGAAGGGGGTGCAGATGGAGGAATCCTTGGCGAAGGCTGGATCGATGTAAGAAATGAAGACACCTGTACGATTGTTCTTAGGGAAGACTTTCTTGAAATGGAAGAGAAAGCAGAAGAGTGGGCGGTGCGTGACATGATCGCTCCCGTGGATAGGCCGGTGAACAAGGATATGCCTGCAAAAGAGCAGACAGAAAAAGGCAACAGACGATTAAAAGAAGCAGCAGATAAGTTGTGGTACAAAAGAGAGAACTGGGAAAATACAGAGCGGACAAATTTTCTTCAACGAGAGAAAGATACGGTTAAGTGGAGAAAAGCCCTTGTGGAAGTACTTTCGGAAAAAGACCAGACAGATTGCAGGGCAGAGGTACTTGAAGAGCATCTGGAATACGGTCTGAAGCTGGCGGAGAAAGACAGCCTTCCAAAAGAAATTTTCGTTCCGTATGTGCTGAATCCAAGAGTTGCCCATGAAGTGCTGACAAAATACAGAAAAGAAATTTTGGATACTTTCTCATGTCAGGAGAAAGAAAACCTGAAGAAAAACCCAAGAGAAATCTGGAGAGCCATAACGAAGAGAGTAAAAGCAAGACCGGAAGAAGAAAGGGATACCATTGTTACCACGCCCGCAGCATGCTTGAAATTCGGTGTGGGAAGCAGACTGTCCCAGGAAGTGCTTTTTGTGGCAATGGCCAGAACCCTTGGAATTCCTGCACGACTCAATCCGAATGATTTTTCCATGGAATTTATGAAAGATGGGGTTTTTGTGCCTGTGATTGAAGCAGCAGAGAAAACATGCAGGCTTACACTTACAGCAGGAGAGGTACAGAACTGGAAATATTTCCAGAACTGGAGCATTGCCAGACTGACAGGCGGTGTGTATACTTCCCTTGATCTGACAAATGTAACATGGGAGATGGGACGGATTGTGCTTCAGCTTGAAGAGGGAAATTACAGGATTCTTACTTCTAACCGTCTGCCCAACGGTAATGTCTTTGTCTATGAGAGAAAGTTTGGCCTAAAGAGTAAAGAAGAAAAATCCATAGAATTGAAGCTGCGCCATGCAGACCTTGCTGATATGCTGGAAAATATTGACATCCCTGATTTTGA